>JBOHBY010000346.1:0-5343 GCA_050698635.1 Spirillospora sp. | reverse complement strand
TCGACGACCCGGAGCCGAAGTACGGCATGGCCGTCACCGGCCTCGCCGACCCGGACCGGCTGCTGCGCCTGGACGCCGGACGCCCCGGCGTCCCGCTGTCGCTGACCAAGCCACTCGGCGTCGGCGTCCTCAACGCCCGGCACAAGGCGACCGGGCAGGTGTTCCCGCAGGCCGTGGAGACGATGACGGCGCTCAACGCCGACGCGGGCCTTGCCGCCCTGGAACGCGGCATAACCTGCGCCACCGACGTCACCGGCTTCGGGCTCCTCGGGCACCTCTACAAGCTGGCGCGGGCGAGCGGCGTCACGGCCGTCGTGGACGCCTCCGCGGTCGACTACCTGGACGGCGCCCGGACCGCCGTGCGGCACGGGTTCGTCCCCGGCGGGACGCGCCGCAACCTGTCGTGGGTGTCGCCGCACACCGAGTTCCGCCGGATCGCCGAGGAGGAGCGGCTGCTGCTGGCCGACGCGCAGATCTCCGGCGGGCTGCTCGTCGCAGGAGAGATCCCCGGCGCCCCGGTCATCGGCGAGCTGGTCGCCCCTGGGCGCCGCACGCTCGTCGTCCGCTGACCTTCCGCGACTCGCCGCCGCAGGGCCCGTTTCGGGGCCCGTCTCGGGGGCCGTCGTCTTGGGTGTCTCGTGTCGGAGCTCTGGACACGGGTAGAGGCTCCCATGACCAGGCTTTCGCCGTGACCTGGCAAAACGGAGGACGGGATGACCATCGGGGGGCTTGCCGCGGCCGTCTTCTTGGGCGCCGCCATCGGTGTGCTGGGGCGGCTGATCGCGCCGAACCGCGAGAGCATGCCGGTCTGGTGCACGATCGCGGTCGGCATCGTCGCGGCGTTCGCCGGGACGGGTCTGGCCCACCTGTTCGGCGTCTCCTCCGGCGTCTGGGCCCTCCGGGAGACGCTCATCCAGATCGCCATGGCCGCGGTCGGCGTCTTCCTGGTGGTGCTGTGCTGGCCCAAGCGGATCGTCCACAACCCGCGGCCACCCGGCCGGCGGCCACCGAAGTCCGGCTAGGGGGCTAGGGGGCTAGGGGGTCTCGCGCAGGACGGGGCGCAGGTCGTCCAGGACGTCCGGGTCCTCGATGGTGGAGGGGACGGAGACGTCCCGGCCGTCGGCGATACCGCGCATCACGCCCCGCAGGATCTTGCCCGAGCGGGTCTTCGGGAGGGCGCCGACGACGGTGACCTTCTTGAGCGCGGCGACCGGCCCGACCTGGTCGCGGACCATCGCGACCAGTTCCGCGCACACCTCGCCCGGCTCGGCCAGGACGCCGCTCTTCAGGACGACCAGGCCGCGCGGCACCTGCCCCTTGAGGGCGTCCTCGACGCCGATGACCGCGCACTCGGCGACGGCCGGATGGGAGGAGATCACCTCTTCCATCGTCCCGGTGGACAGCCGGTGCCCGGCCACGTTGATCACGTCGTCGGTGCGGCCCATCACCCAGACGTAGCCGTCCTCGTCGATGTGGCCGCCGTCGCCGGTGAGGTAGTGGCCCGGATAGGTCGTCAGGTAGGACTCCACGAAGCGCTCGTCGTCCTGCCAGAGGGTGGGGAGCGTTCCGGGGGGCAGGGGGAGGCGCAGGGCGATGTCGCCGTCCTCGCCGGGCGGGACGGGCCCGCCGTCCGGGCCGAGGACGCGCACGTCGTAGCCGGGCACCGGCACGGACGGGGAGCCGGGCTTGACCGGCATCGGCTCCAGCCCGCGCGGGTTCGCGACGATCGGCCAGCCCGTCTCCGTCTGCCACCAGTGGTCGACCACCGGACGGTCGAGGACGCGTGACGCCCACCGGTAGGTGTCGGGGTCGAGGCGCTCCCCGGCGAGGAAGAGCGTGTCGAGCGCCGACAGGTCGTGCCCGGCGAGCAGCGCCCCCTCCGGGTCCTCCTTCTTGATCGCGCGGATCGCGGTCGGCGCCGTGAACAGCGTCTTGACCCGGTGCTGGGCCGCGACGCGCCAGAACGCGCCCGCGTCCGGCGTCCCGACGGGCTTGCCCTCGTACAGGACGGTCGTGCAGCCCGTGAGCAGCGGCGCGTACACGATGTAGGAGTGCCCGACGACCCAGCCGACGTCGGACGCCGCCCAGAACACGTCGCCGGGCCCGACGCCGAACACGTTCTCCATCGACCAGCGCAGCGCCACCGCGTGGCCGCCGTTGTCGCGGACGACGCCCTTCGGCCGCCCCGTCGTCCCCGACGTGTACAGGATGTAGAGCGGGTCGGTGGCGGCGACGGGCACGCACTCGGCGGGCTCGGCGGCGGCGACGGCCTCGTCCCACTCCACGTCCCGGGGCCGGACGAGGTCGGCGTGCAGCTGCTCGCGCTGCCGGATCACGCACCGCTCGACCTTGTGCTTGGCCAGGTCGAGCGCCCGGTCCAGCAGCGGCTTGTAGGGGACGACACGGCCCCCCTCGATGCCGCAGGACGCCGACACGACCGCCTTCGGGCGGGCGTCGTCGATCCGGACGGCCAGCTCCCGCGCCGCGAACCCGCCGAACACGACCGAGTGGACCGCGCCTAGCCGCGCGCACGCCAGCATCGCGATCACCGCCTCCGGCACCATCGGCAGGTAGATCACCACGCGGTCGCTGCGGTCGACGCCCTGCGCGCGCAGCGCCCCGGCGAACCGGGCGACCAGGCCGGTCAGCTCGCGGTAGGTGTAGGTCCGCACGGTGCCGGTGACGGGGCTGTCGTAGATCAGCGCGGGCTGGTCGCCGCGGCCCTCCTCGACGTGCCGGTCCAGCGCGTTGTCGCAGGTGTTCAGCTCGCCGCCGGTGAACCAGCGGTAGAACGGGGGCGCGCCGTCGTCCAGCACCCGGTCCGGCGGGACGAGCCAGCGGACGTCCCGCGCCGCCAGGCCCCAGAAGCGGGTCGGATCGGCGATGCTGCGTTCGTACGCGGCCGCGTAGGCGCCCATGTCGTCCTCCCGGTGCGGGTCCCTGGCCCAATACGCGAATTCGGGCCGCATCCCCCTATAGGGCATGGCGCGGGGCCCGTTCGTCAAGGGCCCGCGCCGGGCCGCCGGCGCCCCGCGCCGGGCCGTCCGGGGCCGGGGGCCGCCTAGTCGGGGTGCCGCAGGCCGTGCACGACGGCGACCCCCGCGGCGACGGCGGCGCCCGCGGCGACGACCCAGAAGCACAGCTCGTAGGCGCCCAGGGTGGGCTCCGCGGTGCCGTCGATGACGCGTCCGGCCAGGATCGACGCCGTGATCGCGCCCGCGACGCTGCCCCCGGCGACGCGGACGAGCGAGTTGATCCCGCTGGCGATGCCGCTCTGGTCCATTGGGACGTGCTGGACGGCGATCGTCCCGAGCGCCGCGTACGCGATCCCGAACCCGGTGCCCTGGAGCGAACTGAACGCCAGGACGTCGTACACGTGCGAGTTCGACAAGGCCAGCCAGACGTAACACAGCGCTACGAACGCCGTCCCGAGCGCGAGGGTGAAGGCGGGGCCGATCCGGGCGGCGATCCGCCCGGCCATCGTGGAGAACACCAGCATCGTGACCGTGTTCGGGAGCAGGTAGAGCCCGACGTCCAGCACGGACCCGTTCAGGCCGTACCCGACGACGTCGGTCCGCGCCTGCACGAACCCCGAGATCAGCGTGAACGCGGCGAACATGGAGAAGCCGAGCAGCGCGGAGACGAGGTTGGCCGACAGCGACTTCGGCCCGACCAGCAGGGCCAGCCGCACCAGCGGCTCGCGGACCCGCAGCTCGACCGCCACCCACCCCGCGCACAGCACCGCCGACGCGGCGAACAGGCCGAGCACGCCGCCGGACGTCCACCCCCACGCGTTGCCCTCGCTGATGGCGAGCAGCAGGCTGAACAGCATTCCGGCGAGCAGCGCCGCGCCCGCGTAGTCGGGCCGCCCGCCCGCGCGGGCGCCGACGTCCCTGGCCGTCGCCGCGACCAGCACCAGCGCGCCCGCGGCGATCGCGGCGGCGATCCAGAACACCGGGTGGTGGCTGGCGGTGCGGTCGGCGATCAGCCCGGTCACGATCATGCCGGCGCTGCCGCCGACGCCCATGGTGGCGCTGACGATCCCGATCGCCATGATGATCCGGTCGCGCGGGAAGGTGTCCCTGATCATGCCGATGGCCAGCGGGATCAGCGCCGACGAGACGCCCTGCACGGCGCGTCCGGCGATGAGCACGGGCAGCGACCCCGACAGCGCGCAGATCACCGAGCCGCCCAGCATCATGCCGAGGGCGAGCAGGATCATCCGCTTCTTGCCGTACATGTCGCCGAACCGCGTGAGCAGCGGCGTCGCGGTCGCCCCGGCCAGCAGGGACGCGGTGAACACCCACGTCACGTCGGTGATCGGCGCGTCGAAGGTGCGGCCGAGCCGGGGCAGCAGCGGCAGGACGAGGGTCTGCTGCACCGACGCGACCATCCCCGCGACCGCCAGCGCGAGCAGCGTGCGCCCGGTCCGGGGCGCGTCCGCCGCGGGGCGACCCGCCGTCTCGCGCGCCGTCGCCGGGACGCCCGTCATGCCCACCTCCACACACTTTGATTACCTAAGTTAAGTAATATATAGGGATAGGGTGAAAGACATGTCTTCGCCCGTGCCGAAGGACGACATCGCGGACATCGAGCGGGCGCTCAGCCGGGTCGCGCACATGCTCACGCGGTTCCGCCAGCACGACCGGACGGTGATCGCGGCGGGCGTCCCGGTCGACCGCGCCGCCGTCCCGCTGCTGCGCGCCCTCGCCGAACACGGCCCGATGCGGCCGGGGGAGCTGGCCGCCCGGCTCGCCGTCGAGGCCCCGCACGTCACCCGGCAGGTGCAGCGGCTCGAACGGGCCGGATACGTCGAGCTGCTGCCCGACCCCGACGACGGGCGGTGCAGGCGCGTCGGGCTCAGCGGTTCCGGGCTGCACGCGGTCGAGTCGATCCGCGCGTCCGGGCGGCAGTGGATCTTCGAGGCCCTCGCCGGCTGGTCGCCCGATGAACGCGAGCGGCTCGCCGGGCTCGTGCACCGCATGGTGGACGACTTCGAAGCGCACTCCGGCCACGCGGAGACCACGCGGAACTGAACCGCGGGCGCCTGTGGTCAGTGTGAAATTCCAGACTCCCCTTTGTGCGGGATCCGGTTTTGCCGGGGCCTCCGGCGTCCATAGGGTTGCCTTCCGTGGACCTTCGTCTGCGCAACCCCCGCGATGACCTCCCCCTCACCGCCCGCCGCGTCCCCCGCCTCCAGGCTTGGAGAGGACGCTGATGCAGGTCGTCACCACCGCCGGCCACGGTGGGCACGGCAAGTCCGCGCTCGTGCGCGCCCTCACCGGCGGCGACGCGAACACCGGCAAGAACCCCGAAGAGCCAGGCGCCTGGACGGAACTGCCC
>JBOHBY010000345.1:0-3720 GCA_050698635.1 Spirillospora sp. | reverse complement strand
GCGGTGCTCTGCCCGGCCGGTGCGCTGCCGTCGGCGTGCCCTGGCTCGACTGGGCCGCCGGGCGCGCCCCCGGGCCGCGCACGCTGCTGGAATCCCTCAGCCTCCGCCGTCTGGTGAAGGACTTCGGGCCTGATGTCGTCCATCTGCACTCCGCCAAGGCGGGCCTGGCGGGACGGCTCCTGCGCCGTCCGCACGGGACGTCCACGATCTTCCAGCCGCACGGCTGGTCATGGCTCGCCGCGACCGGACCGCAGGTCGCGGTCAGCCGCCATTGGGAACGGGTCGCGGCGCGGTGGAGCGACGCGCTGGTCTGCGTCGGCGTCGGGGAACTGCGGGAGGGGATGCGGGCCGGTGTGCGCGGGCCGTACCGGCTCGTCCGCAACGGCGTGGACCGTCGCCGGTTCCAGCCTGCCGACGAGGCCGCCCGGCTGCGCGCGCGTGAACGGCTGGGGCTGCCCGCCGCCGCGCCGCTCGCCGTCTGCGTCGGCCGGCTGACCAGGCAGAAGGGGCAGGACGTCCTGGTCGCGGCGTGGCGGCGCGTCATCGGGCGGTGCCCGTCCGCGCGGCTCGCCATCGTCGGGGACGGTGAAGACCTGGGCGTCCTGCGCCGCGAACCCGTGGCCGGTGTGCTGTTCGTCCCGGCGGTGCCCGACCCGCGGGACTGGCTGGCCGCGGCGGACGTCGTCGTCCTGCCGTCGCGGTGGGAGGGGCTGCCGCTGACCGCGCTGGAGGCCCTCGCCACCGGACGTCCCCTCGTCGGGTCGGACATTCCCGGTATCGCGGAGGTCGTCCGTCCGGGGATGGGGGCGCTCGTGCCCGTGGACGATCCCGCCGCGCTGGCCGACGAGGTCGCCGCCCGGCTCCTCGCCCCGGCGATGGCCGACAAGGAGGGCCGGGAGGCGGCCGCCGCGTCCGCCGCCTACGACCTCTCCCGGACGACGGCGCTCCTGGCCGCCCTCACCCGCGACGTGGGCGGCCCGGCAGCGCGCGTCAAAGCCACAAATTGAGCAGCTCGGTGAAAACCGCCGAAACAGAAAGAGCGGACAGAAAGGAAATCGCTTTTCGGTGCCGCCCGAATGGGTATCCGAGTGGATAGATATCAACAGCCCGCGCGCGTATCGTGAGGGTTTTGGCGACGAAATCATCCCGACAAGGAAGGCCGCCGTGCTTCGTCATTCGCTGGAACGGGTCCGCTGAACGGATGTTCTTCGACACGCACGTCCCGTCCGCGACGAGCCTCGACACCGGCCTGCCCGTCCTGCTGCTGCGCACCGACCGCAACCATTTCCACCACGGGACGCTCGCCGCCATCCGCAGCCTCGGCCGCACCGGGGTGCCGGTACACGCCATCCTGGAAGGGCGCGGCAACCCGTCGTCCCGGTCCCGCTACCTGCACCGGGGGCATCCGTGGGCACCGCCTACCGCCAGCCCGGACGCGTTGCTCGGCCACCTGCGCGCGATCGGGGAGCGCGTCGGCCGCCTGGCGCTGCTCGTCCCCCTGGACGACGCCGGAGCGATCTTCGTCGCCGAGCACGCGGACGCGCTGGCGCCCCATTTCGTCTTCCCCCGCCAAGACCCGGACGTCCCGCGCGGCGTCGCCGACAAGCACCTGCTCCTCGACGCGTGCGCCCGCTACGCCATCCAATGCCCGCAGAGCCGGACGCCCACGTCCGCCCAGGAAGTGGACGACGCGGCCCGCGAGTTCGGCCTGCCGCTGATCGCCAAATGGGCGCGGCCGTGGCGGCGCGGCCCCGGGCTGCGCAGCACGACGCTCGTCCGGACGCTCCCCGAGGCGCACCGCCTGTTCGCCGCGAGCCACTCGGGCGACGCCGGGGCGCTCATCTTGCAGCGGCGCATTCCGCCGGACGGAGGCGACTGGTTCTTCCAGGGCTACTTCGACGAGTCGCTCGGCTGCCTGTTCGGCGGGGTCGGGCGCAAGCACCTCGCGCACCCGCCGCACGCCGGGCACACGGTCGCCGGGGAATGGGTCGACAACCCTGAACTCGAACGGCTCGCCGTGCGGATCGTCCGGCTCCTCGGCTGCCGCGGGCTCGTCGACCTCGACTTCCGGCTGGACACCGGCGGCGGCTACCACCTGCTCGACTTCAACCCCCGCCTCGGCGCGCAGTTCCGGCTGTTCACCGACCTGGACGGCCTCGACCTCGCCCGCGCCCTGCACCTCGACCAGTCCGGCCGGCGCGTCCCCGGCGCCCGCCCGGCGTTCGGCCGCAACCTGCTGGTGGAGAACCACCACCTCCAGCGGTCGGCCACCCGCCCCCTGCGCCAGACGCTGCGCCCGCTGCGCGAGGCCGACGAGTTCGCCTGGTACGCCGGCGACGATCTGCCGCCGTTCCTCGCGATGGGCCGGCAGAGCGTGCTCCGCGCCGTGGAGCGGCTGCGTGCCGTGGAGCGGCTGCGTGCCGTGGAGCGGCTCCGCACCAGGTAAACCACAGTCACACGGGGGGAACGAACATGAACGACTCGGCCTGCGACGTCGTCATCGCCGGCGCCGGACCCTACGGCCTGTCGACGGCCGCCTTCCTGCAGAACCTCGGCCTCGACGTCAGGATCATCGGGCAGCCGATGCGGTTCTGGGACGAGAACATGCCGCGGGGCATGTTCCTGAAATCCGAGCCGTTCGCGTCCAACCTGGGGGCACCGCACCGGGGCATGCGCTTCACCGACCGGCACCCCGACTGGCGGATCGGCGAGCCGATCCCGCTGGAGACGTTCGTCGAATACGGGCGCTGGTTCGCGTCCGTGGTGATCCCCGGGACCGAGGACGCGCAGATCGTGAACGTCGAACGGGGCGGTGCGGGCGGGTTCGCCGTCCTGCTCTCCACGGGCGAGACGATCGCGGCGCGCACGGTCGTGGTCGCCGTCGGCGCGGGCCCGTTCGCGCACATCCCGGACGAGCTGGCCGGGCTGCCGTCCTGGCTCGTCTCGCACAGCACCGCCCACCGCGACTTCGCCCTGTTCGAGGGCAAGGAGGTCGCCGTGGTCGGGGCCGGGCAGTCCGCGCTGGAGACGGCGGTGCTGCTGGCCGACGCGGGCGCGTACCCGCAGGTCCTCGCGCGCCGGCTCGAGCTCGACTGGAACACGGTGCCCGAGGAGCGGCGGTCGCCGGGGACCAAGCTGCTCGGCGGGCCCCGCTCCGGGCTCGGCGCCGGATATCGGACGTGGCTGTGGGCGGAACGTCCCGGACTAGTCCGTTACCTACCGGAACGGACGCGGCAGCGGATCGTCCGTGAGACGCTCCCGCCCGCGGGCGCGTGGTGGCTGCGCGACCGGCTGGACCGGCGCGTCCGCGTCTCGACCGGCCGGTTCCTGGGGAAGGTCGTCGAGCAGGACGGCGGCGTCGCCGTCACCACCACCGACCGCGGCGGGCGCCGCCTGGTGACGGAGGCCGACCATGTCATCGCCGCCACCGGCTTCGTCCCGGACGTCGGACGGCTCACGCTGCTCTCGTCCGACCTGCGCGGACGCGTCGCGACCCGGCTCGGCGCGCCGGTCCTCAGCCGCGACTTCGAGACGTCCGTGCCCGGACTCTATTTCGCCGGGCTCGCCGCGGCGGGCACGTTCGGGCCGGTCATGCGGTTCGTCCACGGCGCCGACTTCGCCGCGCGGCGGATCTCGCACCACATCATCCACCGCACGCAGGCCGTACGCCCGCCCGCGCGCCGCTCCGGGCACCGAAGCGGCGCGCTGGCGGAGTAAGAG
>JBOHBY010000344.1:0-3272 GCA_050698635.1 Spirillospora sp. | reverse complement strand
CAGCGCTGGTTCGGCGGCAAGGACGGCCCCATCGACGACCTCACCATCAACACCACCACCCCACTACGCACCGGCGACCCCGCCCTGCACCACCTCATCCTCAACGTCCACCAGAACAACACCACCGACCACTACCAACTCCTCCTCGGCGTCCGCCGCGACCTGCCCGAGCCGCTGCGGCACGTCGCGATCGGACGCACCGACGGCGAGCACGGCATCGACGGACACGTCTACGACGCCGTCCACGACCCGGAGCTCACCCGCCGGCTGCTCGCGCACATCGCGGACGAGACCACCGCCGGCCCGCTGCGGTTCCACCGCGCGCCAGGCCCCAGCACCGGCATCCGCACGGATTTGGACGGCGCGCCCATCACCGCCGAGCAGAGCAACACCTCGCTGGTGTTCGGCAACGTCCACATCCTCAAGCTGTTCCGCCGCCTCTCCCCCGGCGTCAACCCGGACCTGGAGGTCAACCTGGCGCTCAGCCGCAGGGGCTCCCACCATGTCCCCGCCGTGCACGGCTGGATCGAACTGAACCCCGGCGAGGACGACACCGGCGAGGACGACACCGGCGGCGAGCCCACGACGCTGGCGCTCCTCTCGGAGTACCTGCACGGCACGACCGACGGCTGGCGGCTCGCCCTCACCAGCGTCCGCGACTGGCTCGGGCAGCCGACCGTGCCCGGCACGGCCACCCCCGAGTTCACCCTGAGCGACGCGGGCGCGGCCGGAGGCGACTTCGCCGCCGAGGCGGAACGGCTCGGCGCCGCCACCGCCGAGGTCCACCGCGATCTCGCCGCAGCGTTCGGCGTGACGCGGGCGCCGGCCACCGTCCTGCGCGAGACCGTCTACGCCATGAACGAGCAGCTCGACCAGGTCAGCGCGGCCGTCCCGGAGATACGCCCGTACGCGCACACGCTCCGCGAGGCGTTCGACGAGGTCGCGGCGGGGGCGCGGGCGCTGCCCGTCCAGCGCGTCCACGGCGACTACCATCTGGGCCAGGTCCTGCGCACCGGCATGGGCTGGGTGCTGCTGGACTTCGAGGGCGAGCCCGACCGGGCCGCCGCCGCGCGCCGCTCCCCCGCGCATCCGCTGCGCGATGTCGCCGGAATGCTGCGCTCCTTCGAGTACGCGGCCCGGTTCCTGATCGCCGGAGACGCCGACCTGTCACCGGACACCGCCGACGCCCTGGAACTGCGTGCCCAGGCATGGGCGGAACACAACCGGAAGGCGTTCTGCGACGGCTACGCCGCCGCGGGCGGCGTCGACCCGGCCGCGCACGCGGCGCTGCTGCGGGCGTTCGAGTTCGACAAGGCGGTGTACGAGGTGCGGTACGAGGCGCGGAACCGTCCGTCCTGGCTGCCCGTCCCGCTGAACTCGCTGGCCCGCCTCACGGACTGACCCGCAAGGCGGTCACAGGTCGATGGAGTAGTCGAGGACGACGCGGTCGGCGGGGAGCACGATGTCGCGGCAGACCTCCATCACGTCGGCGCGCGACAGCAGCCGGCGCGTGATCGCGAGGACGGGCACGCCGCGCGTCATGCGAAGCGTCTCGGCCTCCTCGGGGGTCGGCATGCGGGAGCGGACGGACTCCTCCACCCGGGTCGGCGGACGGCCGAGATAGGCGAGCTGCGCGAGCGTCCCGCCCGGCCACGGCTCGCGCTCGGGGTCGGAGACGGGCGTGTCGCCGACGAGCGCCCACGGCAGGTAGTTGACGGAGATCTGCTGCGGTTCGCCGCGCGAGTAGAACACGAACCGGCGGCGCAGCAGCTCGGTCCCGGTCGGGAGCTCGAACAGCGCGCCGAGCTCGTCGTCGGCGCGGACGCGGCTGAACACCCGGTCGAGCCGGTACTCCTCCCAGGTGATCCGCTGGTCGCGGGTGAAGGTGGTCTCGGGGACGGCCATCGGCCTGGTCACGGCGCGGTAGCGGTCCATCGCGACACGGCGCGCCGGTGGGACGACCTTGACGAGCGTGCCGCCGCCGCGGCGCGTCTCGACCAGGCCCTCCCCGCGCAGCAGGGCGACGGCCTGCCGCACGACGATCTCCGACACGCCGTGCGTCTCGCACAGCTCGGCGATGGTCGGCAGCCGGGTCCCTGGCGGAAGGCTGCCGTCCCGGATCCCCTCGCGCAGCGCGTCGGCGATGCGCAGGTAGGCCGGACGGTCCGGCACCGTCGTCACCTCCCCCTTCTTCCGAGGTGCGTCGCCCGGCTGTTCGATCAGCCGTTCGACGCGGCGTTCGATCCTGGTCCGCCCTCCCTTTGATCCATACCTTCCTCGCGCTATCTGCGGGGGCATGGTCCGCTTACGGACAGCTTGACACCTCTCGGACCGAGTAAGACTTTTGTATACAGAAGAGCGGCCTCGGGGAAAGGACGACCTTGATGGGCGACTTCGAGGATCTGAAGGCGGCCATCGAAGAGGACTTTCCGGGCTGGCAGGTCTGGCGCAGCGACGCGGGACGCTGGTATGCGACCCGCAGCGGCGACCTGACCGATGCCCAACTCCAGGCGGGATACGCGATGACGGTGGCCGCCGACGACCCGGCGGGGCTCCGCCGCCTGCTGCTCGACCAGGCAGGCGAGGAGCACGGAGAGAGGTGACGTGACGTCGTGGGGAACGGCGCTGCCCGGTCCGCGAGCGGGGGCGGACCGGGCCGGGGACGCTCCGGTACGGCAGATACCTGTGTCGGTGAGGTGACACAGGAATGGATCCCAGGGCGGTGTGGTCGATGTCACCCCTGGGGCCAGGTAGACGTGGCCGCACGGGCGGTGCAATCGGCGCGACCCCCTCGACAAAGAGTCGCGCCGCCCGTGCGGTCGCACAGCTCGTCGCAAAGCTCAGGGAAACAGGTGGCCCGGCGATGTGAGATCGGCTGATCTCGGGGCACCTCTCCCTCATGGCTCGGGTCACGCGCGCGGAGATCGACCGGCTCGTCGGCGGCGACCACCACGATCCGCACGGTGTGCTCGGCGCGCATCCCGGCCGGGACTGCGTCACGGTCCGGGCGCTGCGGCCGCTCGCCGAACGCGTCGAGGTCGTCCTGCCGGACGGCGGACGGCATCCCCTCCGCCATTTCCACGAGGGCCTGTTCACCGCGACGCTCCCGGCGGGCGCGTCGCTGGCGGGCGACGACGAGAGCGAGGCGCCGCTCGCCGTCCCCGACTACCGGCTCGCCGTCACCTACGGGGACGGCCCCGAGACGATCCAGGACGACCCGTACCGCCACCTCCCCACGCTCGGCGAGCTCGACCTGCACCTGATCGGCGAGG
>JBOHBY010000343.1:0-4303 GCA_050698635.1 Spirillospora sp. | reverse complement strand
CACCGGGCCAGCGACCACGCCGCCCGCTCGCCGCGCCGCAGCCACCAGGCCGCGATCAGCGCGGCGACGGTGTGCGCGAGCGTCATCGTCGTGCCGCCGGTGGCGTGCGCGACGGGCATCAGGATGTCCGAGCCCGCCATCACCGTGTCGGGAGCGGCGGCCTGCTGCATGCTCGCCTGGTGCGCGTCCAGGTGGTGCGGGCCCGCCGCGGGTTCCAGAATCGGCTGGGTGGCGCCGGTGAAGAGCGCGTGCAGCGCGAACTGGCCGCCGAGGAGACCACCGAGGATCGTCGCCAGCGAGCGTTCGTGGCCCGCCAGCATGAGGCTCACGCCCAGCACCGCGCAGAATCCCGTCAGGACCGCCCAGATGGGCACCACCGTCCCCGAAGCGAGGACGTGCCCGGCGGTCGCCAGCGTGACGCACACGGTGGCGAACACCACCGCGCGCGCGGTCCGGAAGCCTGGTTGCGGGGGACGCGGGGACATGGCGCCACCATCGTCCCACCCCACGCGCCGTCCGGATAGTCACCCCCGCAATCTTGCCGACACGCCCAATATCTTGGGGTTGTGCAAAGATCGTCAACTACATGTAGGGTTCAATCCCGTGCTGGTTCGCCCCCGCCGCTGGTCGGCGGGGGCGTCGTAAGAGGGAACCCGGTGTGAGTCCGGGACTGCCCCGCAGCGGTGAGCGGGAACGACCGCCGTCATCACGCACTGGACCGGAATCCACCGGCCCGGGAAGCGACGGCCAGTAGGACGCGTCCTCCTCCAGGAGGTGGGCGCGGCGCCCGCGAGTCCGAAGACCTGCCCGCATGCTTTGTTCGTCCAGGCCTCGCGGGTGGGCCGGGGGCGGAGCGCGCGGCGTGCCGTCGTGCCCCGTTCGCATGCCGTCCGTGAGGCGGCCTGCGAGGGGAGAGAGCACGTGACACAGGACCTGGCCGTACGGGTGGAGCCGCGCGGAACGGTGTTCGCGCGGATCGTCGCCGAGGTCGAGGCGGCCTGCGCCGGAATACCGGACACCGACCCGGAACGGGTGCTCGCCGCCGTCCGCCCCGGAGACGGGCTGGCGGACGAAGACGCGGCAGACGCGGCAGACGCGGCGGTCGCGGCGTTGCGGGACCTGGCGATCGGCGAGGCGAGCGCGCTGGTGCCCGCCGATCCCGGATACGCCAAGGTCGCGGCGCGGTTGCTCGGCGTGCGGATCCGTGAGGAGGCGGCGTCGGCAGGGGTCAGGACGTTCGCAGACTCGGTCGCCGCCGCGCACCGGGAGGGTCTTCTGGCGGACGCCCCGGCCGGGTTCGTCGCCGCCAACGCGTCCGCGCTCAACGCCCTCATCGACGAGTCAGCGGACGACCGCTTCGAGTATTTCGGGCTCCGGACGCTCTATGACCGGTATCTGCTGAGGCATCCGCGGTCGCGGCTCGTCCTTGAACGTCCGCAGCATTTCCTCTTGCGCGTCGCGTGCGGTCTGGCCGACTCGCTCGACGAGGCGGCCGAGCTCTACGGGCTGCTCAGCACGCTGTCGTATCTGCCCAGCTCGCCCACGTTGTTCAATTCCGCGGCCCGCCGCCCGCAGCTGTCGTCCTGCTTCCTGCTCGACTCGCCGCGCGACGAGCTGGAGTCGATCTACGAGCGGTACGGGCAGGTGGCGCGGCTCAGCAAGTACGCGGGCGGGATCGGGATCTCCTGGACGAAGGTCAGGTCGCGGGGCTCGCTGATCCGCGGCACGAACGGGCATTCCAACGGGATCGTCCCGTGGCTGCGCACGCTCGACTCGTCCGTCGCGGCCGTCAACCAGGGCGGACGCCGTAAGGGCGCGGCGTGCGTGTACCTGGAGCCGTGGCACGCCGACGTCGAGGAATTCCTGGAACTCCGCGACAACACCGGCGAGGACGCGCGCCGCACCCACAACCTGAACCTGGCCAACTGGATCCCGGACGAGTTCATGCGCCGCGTCGAGGAACACGGGACATGGTCGCTTTTCGACCCGAAAGAGGTCCCCGAGCTGGCCGACCTGTGGGGCGAGTCGTTCGACGAGGCGTACCGGGCGGCGGAGCGGGCGGGACGGTTCGTCCGGCAGCTCCCGGCCCGCAAGCTCTACGGGCGGATGATGCGGACGCTCGCCGAGACCGGCAACGGTTGGATGACGTTCAAGGACGCCGCCAACCGCGCCTGCAACCAGACCGCTGACCCAGGTCAGACCGTCCACCTGTCAAACCTCTGCACGGAGATCCTGGAGGTGACGAGCGACGGCGAGGCGGCCGTGTGCAACCTCGGATCGGTGAACCTCGCCGCGCACGTCGGGCCGTCCGGCATGGACTGGGAGCGGCTCCGCGCCACCGTCCGCACCGCCGTCCGGTTCCTCGACCGCACCATCGACCGCGGCTTCTACCCGACGCCCGAGGCGGAGGCGGCCAACAGCAAGTGGCGGCCGGTCGGCCTGGGCGTGATGGGCCTCGCGGACGTCTTCTTCACGCTCCGCCTGCCGTTCGACTCCGCCGAGGCCCACGCGCTGTCGACGCGCATCGCCGAGGAGATCGCGCTGGCGGCCTATGGCGCGTCCGCCGATCTCGCCGCCGCCCACGGCCCGCTGCCCGCCTACGACCAGACGCGCACCGCCCGCGGCCAGCTCCACCTCGACCATTTCCCGGACGCGGAACCGGCCCGTCCCGCCGAATGGGAACGGCTCCGCCGCCGCGTCGCCGAGGTCGGGCTCCGCAACTCGCTGCTGATCGCGATCGCGCCGACCGCGACGATCGCGTCCATCGCGGGCTGCTACGAGTGCATCGAGCCGCAGGTGTCCAACCTGTTCAAGCGCGAGACGTTGTCCGGCGAGTTCCTCCAGATCAACGGCTATCTGGTGGACGATCTGAAGTCGCTCGGACTGTGGACGCCCGCCGTCCGCGAGGCGATCAAGAAGGCGAACGGGTCGATCCAGGGCCTCGTCGACCTGCCGGACGAGATGCTGACCCTCTACCGGACGGCCTGGGAACTGCCGCAGAAGGCGCTGATCGACCTCGCCGCCGGCCGGACCCCGTACATCGACCAGTCGCACTCGCTGAACCTGTTCATGGAGACGCCGACCATCGGCAAGCTCTCCTCGATGTACGCCTACGCGTGGCGAAAGGGCCTCAAGACCACGTACTACCTGCGGTCGCGTCCCGCCACGCGGATCGCGCAGACGACGGTCGCCGCCGCCGTCTGCTCCCTGGAGAACCCCGAGACCTGCGAGGCCTGCCAGTGACCGCTCCGATACAAGCGCCGCGCGGCCTCCTGCTCGACCCGGGCATGGACCTGACGCTGCGGCCCATGCGCTACCCCGACTTCTACGAGCGCTACCGCGCCGCGATCCGCAACACGTGGACGGTCGAGGAGGTCGACCTCGCCTCCGACCTCGTGGACCTCGCGCGCCTGACGCCCGCCGAACTGCACCTGGTCAACCGGCTCGTCGCGTTCTTCGCCACCGGCGACTCGATCGTGGCGAACAACCTGGTGCTCAACCTCTACAAGCACGTGAACGCCCCGGAAGCGCGGCTGTACCTGTCGCGGCAGCTGTTCGAGGAGGCCGTCCATGTGCAGTTCTACCTGACCCTCCTGGACACCTACCTGCCCGACCAGGACGAGCGCGCCCGAGCGTTCGCGGCGATCGAGCACATTCCGTCCATCCGGTCCAAGGCGGAGTTCTGCTTCCGCTGGATCGACTCGCTCGGTTCCCTGGACGAACTCCGCACCGCCGCGGACCGTCGCACGTTCCTTCTGAACCTGATCTGTTTCGCGGCGTGCATCGAGGGACTGTTCTTCTACGGTGCTTTCGCCTACGTGTACTGGCTCCGTTCGCGCGGGCTGCTGAACGGCCTCGCCTCCGGAACGAACTGGGTGTTCCGCGACGAGTCCATGCACATGGAGTTCGCGTTCTCGGTCGTCGACACCGTCCGGGCCGAGGAGCCGGACCTGTTCGACGCCGACCTGACCGCCCAGGTCACCCGCATGCTGGAGGAGGCGGTCCAGACCGAACTCGACTTCGCCCGCGACCTGTGCGGGGACGGGCTGCCCGGCATGAGCTCGGACGACATGCGCGCCTACCTGGAGTACGTGGCCGACCAGCGCCTCGTCCGCCTCGGCCTCCCGGCCCGCTACGGGACGCAGAACCCGTTCGCTTTCATGGAGTTGCAGGACGTCCAGGAACTGTCGAACTTCTTCGAGCGCCGCGTCTCGGCGTACCAGATCGGCGTGGAAGGCAGCGTCACGCTAGACGAAACCTTCTGACCACCACCCCGCGGGCCCTCGGCCCGGCCCCGGACACC
>JBOHBY010000342.1:0-2557 GCA_050698635.1 Spirillospora sp. | reverse complement strand
TTCGGCGGCCAGGCTGCGCCGTCCGGCGTCGGTGAGCTCGTAGGAACGGCGGCGGCGCTCGCCGACCGAGTCCCAGGTGCTGCGCAGCAGGCCGAGCCGTTCCAGCTTCGTCAGCGCCGGATAGATCGTGCCCGTCCGCAGCTCCAGTGCCCCGCCGCTGCGCTCCTGCACCGCGGCGATGATCGCGTAGCCGTGCAGGGGGCCGGCCTCCAGCACGGCCAGCAGCAGTCCGTCCAGATGTCCGCGCACCGCGTCCGCCCTCATAGGTAGACAGCCTACACATAGGTCGTGTAGGCATGGTACCTATTGGCAGCCAACATATGTAGATGGAGGTCTCGCGGTGACCGAGTTCCTGCTGTCCGTGCACGTCCTGGCCGCGATCCTGGCGATCGGGCCGATCGCCGTGGCCGCCTCCCTGTTCCCCCGTTACGCCAGGGAGGCGGCGCCCGGCGGCACCGATCCGGACGGGCGGACGGCCGCCTTCCTGCACCGGATCTGCCAGGGCTACGGCGCCCTCGGCCTCGCCGTCCCGGTCTTCGGGTTCGCGACGGGGGCGCAGCTCGGCGTCCTCACCGACGCGTGGCTGATCGCCTCGATCGTGCTGACCGCGATCGCGGCGGGGCTTCTCGCGCTGGCGATCCTGCCGACTCAGCGGCGACTGCTCGCGGCGCCGGGGCCGGGCGCGGCCGTGACCCGGCTGGCCGGGCTCACCGGGGCCTTCAACCTCATCTGGACGGTCGTGGTCGTGCTCATGATCGTCCGTCCCGGGTCGACGACGGGCGCGTAGCCGGGCCAGAGGGCGGGGGCGTCAGCCGTCGTAGCCGTGGACGAAGCGGGCCAGGAGGCGGGCGAACTCGGCGCGCTCGTCGTCCGTCCAGCCGCTCATGGCCTCGGCGAAGTGCTCCTGGCGGGTGCGGCGGGTGGCCTCGACGACCTTGCGGCCCTCGGGGGTCAGCTCCAGGTGGATGCGGCGGCCGTCCTCCTGGGACGCAACACGGCGGACATATCCGGACTTGACCGCCTCGGCCACGATCCGGCTGCCGCGCGAGGCGTCGACCCCGAGCCGGGCGGCGACCAGGCCGACGCTCATCTCCTCGCCGGGATGGTCGGGGCCCTCGTCGACGACGTCCACGACGTGCAGGACCTGGACGTCCACGGGGAGGTTGTGCTCCCGGATCGCGGCCCGGCCGAGCCGCTGCCGCGACATGCCGCGCCGCAACTTGACCATGCTCCGCTCGACGGCGTTCAGGGCCTCCTCGCTCATGCGGGCCAGTCTAGCTAGGTTGCGCAGCTCATGTGAATGTGCTTAGCATCTCTATGATTTAAGCATGTAAATGTGAGGTGCACATGGTTGCGACGAAGGCCGCGGCGACGACGATGAACCGGCGGGAGCGGTTGGTGGTGTTCGGCGGGCTGATGCTCGCCGGGCTCATGTCCTCCCTGGACGCGACGGTGCTCGGCACCGCGCTGCCGACGATCGTCGGGGACCTCGGCGGCCTCGACCGGCTGGCCTGGGTGTCGACGGCGTACGTGCTGGCCACCAGCGTCACCGTGCCGCTGTCGGGACGCCTCGGCGACCTGTTCGGCCGCCGCCTGATCCTGCTGGTCGGGCTGGTCGGGTTCCTGGCGGGGTCGGCGGCGTGCGGGGCGGCGCCGTCCATGAACTGGCTGATCGCGTTCCGCGTCGTGCAGGGCGCCGCCGCCGGGTGCCTGATGAGCTCGATGTTCGCGCTGACCGGCGATTTGTTCGAGCCGCGCGAGCGCGCCAAGTACCAGGGCTACTCGGCGCTGATCTTCGCGGTGTCGAGCGTCGCCGGGCCGCTGGCGGGCGGATTCCTCACCGACCACGCGTCCTGGCGGTGGGTGTTCTACGTCAACCTGCCGCTCGGTCTCGCCTCCGTCGCCACGACCGCGCTGTTCCTGCGGCTGCCGAAACCGGAGGGCAGGCCGCGGATCGACTATCCCGGCATCGTGCTGCTCGGCGCGGCGGTCACCTGCTTCACCCTGTTCACCAGCTGGGCCGGGACGCGCTACGCCTGGGGGTCGCCGGTCGTCCTCGCGCTGGCGGCGGGGTCGGTGGTGCTGTTCGGCGTGTGGGTCCTTGTTGAGCGGACGGCCGCCGAACCGGTGATCCCGCCGCGCCTGTTCCGTGACCGGTCGTTCGCCGTGGCCTGCGTCGTGGCGGCCGTGGGCGGCGCGACGGGGTTCGGGCTCGCCGTCTACCTGCCGATGTTCTTCCAGGTCGTCGGGGGAGTGGGGGCGACGGAGTCGGGCCTGCTGCTCCTGCCGATGATGCTCGGGCTTCTCGCCGCGTCCACGGGCGCCGGACGGTACATCGCGCGGACCGGCCGCTACCACCGGCTGCCCGCCGCGAGCATGGCGCTCAGCGCGGTCGGCGTCGCGCTGCTCGCGACCATGGACACCGGCACCGGCCTGCTCACCGCCGGTCTCTTCATGGCCGTCCTCGGGTTCGGTGCGGGGCTGTCGCAGCAGGTCGTCATGCTGATCGCGCAGAACGCGGCGCCGCGCCGCGACCTCGGCGCGGCCAGCTCAGGGG
>JBOHBY010000341.1:0-1781 GCA_050698635.1 Spirillospora sp. | reverse complement strand
GGCGACGCCGGCGCGCACGTCGTGCGCGGCGCGGGCTCGCGGGCCTGGCGGTATCCGGCCCGGGTCAGGCTGCACGCCCCCATCGAGACCCTCGCCGAACGGCTCGCGCCCGCCGCGGGCCTGCTGAGCGGCGACGGCGACGGCGACGGCACGACCGTGCTGGAGACCGGCGCCGAATCCCTGCACGACCTGGCGGGATTCCTGGGGAGCCTGGACGTGCCGTTCACCGTCCTGGAGCCGGCCGAGCTCCGCGACCACCTGCGCGTCCTCGCCCGCCGCTACACGACCGCCGCCGAGAACACCACCGAGGACACCGTGGAGGACACCGGCGGGGGCGCCTGACACCCGCCGCACGGCCCCGCCCGGACGATAATCTCAACGTTGAGATTGTGGACGGAGGAGGGCCCATGGCCGACGCGGTGGACGCGATCCTGGCGCAGTGGCGCCGCGAGCGGCCCGACCTGGACGTGTCGCCGATGGGCGTCATCGGCCGGATCTCCCGCGCGCAGCAGCTGCTGCACCGGGAGCTGAAGGAGTTCTTCGCCGCCCGCGGGCTGGAGAACTGGGAGTTCGACGTGCTGGCGACCCTGCGCCGCACCGGCGCCCCTTACGAGCTGACGGCGGGCGGGCTGCTGCGCACGGCGATGGTCACCTCCGGGGCGATCACCAACCGGATCGACCGGCTGGAGGCCAAGGGCCTGGTCGAGCGGGTCCGCGACGCCGGCGACCGGCGGTCGGTGCGGATCCGGCTGACGCCGCGTGGCCTGGAGGTCGTGGACGAGGTGGTGGGGTTGCACGCCGCCAACGAGGCCAGGCTGCTGGCGGGCCTGGACGCGGCCGGACGCGAACGGCTCGCGGCGGCGCTGCGCACCCTGCTGGAGTCCCTGGGCGACACCTCCTTCGACTGACCCTCGGCCGACTCGAGGCCGACTCGAGGCCGACTCGGAGGCCGACCGCGGCCGGCCTCCGCCGACCCTCGACCGCCCCTCGACTGACCTGTTTCGACATATCGCGGGCATATCGAAAATCACAGACGCCACCGCAACAAGCTTCCGTTTTCAGTGGAAGCATGGACCACCGGGCATCAAACCGGGCATCATTGCCAGCCGTGTATGAGCAGGGAACGTCGCAGGACACCGACGGCAACGGGCGCCCGCCGATGTCCGCGGACTCGCCCGGAGACCCGTCCGGGAATCCGCCCGAGAATCCGCCTGGGGGGCCGGCGATGGCGTGGTGAACCAAGCTCCGGTCGCGCTGGAGTACCGGCCGGGCACCTTCCGGCCGCCGACCCTGCAGACGCTGCCGGCGGGGGTGGCCGCGAACGTCGCCGCGGCCCGGGCGCGGACCGCGAGCACGATCATGGCTGTGGTGAAGGCCGACGGCTACGGGCACGGCGCCGTCACGGTCGCCCAGGCCGCCGTGGCCGCCGGTGCCCGATGGCTGGGCACGACGAGCATCGCCGAGGCCCGCGCGCTGCGGGCCGCGGGACTCGCGGTGCCGATCCTGACCTGGCTGCACCCCGACGGGATCGACGCCGAGGACGCCGCGGCCGGCAGGGTCGACGTCGCGGTCGCGTCGGTGGACGAGCTCGCCGCGCTCACCGCCCGGACAGGGACGTCGCGGCGCCGCCCGGCACTGCGGATCCGCCTGAACCTGGACACCGGGATGGCGCGCGGCGGCTGCCAACGCGGGCAGTGGGACGAGCTGATCGACCTGGCCAGGCGCGGCCGGGAGACCGGCGGTGTCCGCGTCGTGGGGATCATGGGGCATCTCGCGCTGGC
>JBOHBY010000340.1:0-2263 GCA_050698635.1 Spirillospora sp. | reverse complement strand
GTCTCGCGGTGCCGCCAGCGCCGCTCCGCCTGGAGCCGGACCGTCGTGTGCAGATCTTTCGCGAACGTGAGCACAAGCCCGAGCACGTATTCTGCGATGGGCTCGTCGAAGATGCCGCGCGAGTTGGTGATGACGGCGTCACCTTCGAGCAGGCCGGGGAACATCAGCCGGTCGACACCGGCGCTCGCGATGTGCACCCAGCCGGGCCCACCACCGCCTGGGCCGCCCCCGGACGGCCACGCGCCGGCGACCGCGTCGGACAGGAAATCCCACATGAAGAAGACGTCCGCGCCGGGCAGGGCGGCGGCGAGCTCCGGCTCGCGCACGTAGCGGACGCGCGCCAGGCGCTCCACGTCGGCCATGCCGCGCGGCAGGACGTCCCCCGTCAGCACCACCACGTCGGGCGGCCCGCCGGGTGCGGGCAGAACATGCTCCATCGGCGTCACTTTCCAAGGGAGTGCGGAATTTACGCGAAGGCATCTCTGGGAGGCATTGACACGCTAGGAACCGTTCGTAGGATTGTCAACAATCAGCGCGGTGCACCACGGCCCCGGTCACCGCACTGAGACGTGTGCTGCAAGACCGTCGCAACCGCTGCCCATGCAAGGCCAGGACGGATCCCAGAGCGCTCTAACAGCTCCTCCGGGAGCCAAACATGGAGAGTCCTTTCGGGTGGCGACGCTCTCGCCCACCCCTGTGCACGGGGAGGTCCAGCATGCCCAAGCTCATGACCATCACACTGGAGCGCCGCGGCGTCTCCTGCGTCGCGGAACTGCTGGAGAAGGACGCGCCGCGCACCTGCGAAGCCGTCTGGGAGGCCCTGCCCCTCGGCGGCGACGCCTACCACGCCAAGTACGCCCGCAACGAGGTGTACACCATGGTCGAGCGGTTCGCCGAGGAGGAGGTCGGGCTGGAGAACCCGACCGTCACCCCGATCCCCGGCGACGTCGTCTACTTCTCCTTCGCCGGCGGCATGCTCGACCGGCGGTTCAAGGAGGAGAAGGGCATCCACGCGCTGCCCGGCGTGATCGACCTCGCGATCTTCTACGGCCGCAACAACCTGCTGCTGAACGGGGATGTCGGGTGGGTGCCGGGCAACGTGTACGCGACGATCGTCGACGGGCTCGACCGGATGGCCGAGGCGTGCAACGACGTCTGGCGCTCCGGCGGTGCCGGCGAGCGCCTTGTCTACAGCCGTGCCGAGTCCTAGAGCGGTGGCCACGCAGATGACATTCGACCCCACGCTGGTCGTCGGCCCGGAGCTGCTCGCCCAGCACGGCGTGGGCGTGGTCGCGCCGTTCGACTTCGCCCTCGACCGAGAGCTGTGGCGGTGGACGCCCGACGACGTGTCGCTGTTCATGACCCGGCTGCCGTACGTGCCGGTGCCGGTCACCGTCGAGATGGCATCCGCGCTGTCGGACCAGTCGATCGTCAAGCAGGCCACGCGGGACGTGCTGGCCCCCGAGCCGCTCGCCGTCGCCTACGCCTGCGCCTCGGGCAGCTTCATCCGCGGCAAGGCGGGCGAGTTGCAGCTGCACCAGACGATGCTGTCGGCGGGCGCGCCGGTCTCGACGACGACGTCCGGCGCCCTGGTGGAGTCGCTGCGGCTGCTGAACGTCAAGCGGATCGCGGTCGTCACGCCGTACATCGACGCCGTCACCGAGCGGCTCGTGTCGTTCCTGGGCGAGTACGGCATCGAGGTCGTCTCGTCCGTCGGGATGGGGCTGCTCAGCCACATCTGGAAGGTCGGCTACGGCGAGATCGTGTCGGCGGTGTCGGCGGTCGACGGCCCGGAGGCCGACGCCGTCTACATCAGCTGCACGAACGTGCCGACCTACGACATCATCGCGCCGCTGGAACAGATGATCGGCAAGCCGGTCCTGACCGCGAACCAGGTCACGATGTGCACGGCGCTGCGCGCGATGGGCCGCACGGCGGCCGGTCCCGGGCAGTCGCTGGTGCGGCTGGCCCCGTCCACGGCGGCCTGATCGCCATGAGCGTTAGGATTGCTGATTCCATGCACCAGAACGGGTTGAGCGCCGGTTTCCTCTACCCCGGCTACAGCGCCGAGGACGACTACCCGGCCATCGAGCGCGCCCTCGGCGAGGTGCGCCTTCCGGTCGTGCACACGCTGATGCGCGAGGACGCCCACCGCGTCGACGCGCTGCTGGACATCGGCGGCTCCGACGTCCTCGGCGACGGGGCGCGCGCGCTGCGCGGCATGGGCGTCCAGGCGGCCGTGTGGGCCTGCACCAGCGGAAGC
>JBOHBY010000339.1:0-5894 GCA_050698635.1 Spirillospora sp. | reverse complement strand
GTGCCGACCGGTCGCGACGTGCTGCTGCGCGCGCTCCTTCCGCCCCGAGCGGGCCTGGGGCCGGGTCCCGGCGGAGGCTGGCTCTCACTGGGTCCCGGCAACATCGGCGGACGGACGCGGTCGATCGTCGTGCACCCCAAGAACGCCAACGTCCTGTGGGCCGGCAGCGTCGGTGGTGGCGTCTGGCGCACGGACGACGGGGGCCAGAGCTGGGGACCGGTCGACGACTTCATGGCCAACCTCGCGGTGACCACGATGGTGATGGACCCGACCGACCCGAACGTGATCTACGCCGGAACCGGCGAGGGGTTCTCGAACATCGACGCGCTCCGCGGGGCGGGCATCTTCCGGACGACCGACGGCGTCCACTGGCACCAGATCCCCTCCACGACGGGCGCGAGCTTCCAGACCGTCAACCGGCTGGCGATCTCGAAGAACGGCAGCGTTCTGCTCGCCGCCACGCAGGCGGGCATCTTCCGCAGCGCGGACCCCGGCCGCGTGACCTGGACAAGGGTGCTCGCCGAGGAGATCGCCGACGTCAAGTTCCATCCCGCCGACAACGGCAAGGCCGTCGCCGGCGGCCTCGACAACGGCGAGGCCTACTACTCCACCGACGGCGGCCAGACGTGGAAGGTCGCCACCCACGCTCAGCCCTGGTCCGGCCGCGTCGAGCTCGCATACGCCGCCAAGAACCCGGCTCGCGTCTATGCGTCCGTAAACGTGGACTCGGGTCAGATCTGGCGGTCGGGCAACGGCGGGCGGACCTACACGCGCCGCAATGGCCTGGCCGGGGGAACCCCCGCGCCGTACCTCGCCGAACAGGGGTGGTACGACAACGTCATCTGGGCGGGAGACCCCACCGACGACAACCTCGTGATCGTGGGCGGGATCGACCTCTGGCGAAGCACCGACGGCGGCAACACCCTGCAGGACATCAGCACGTGGTACGACCGGCGCTCCGCCCACGCGGACCAGCACTGCATCGTCGCCGATCCCCGCTTCAACGGCAACACGAACAAGCGCGTCTACTTCGGCAACGACGGCGGCGTCTTCAGGGCCAACGACGTACGGACGGTCGGCAGCAATCCCAGCCCGCCGCGCGTCAAGGGCTGGAAGGAGCTGGTCAACACCTACGGCGTCACCCAGTTCTACGGCGGCGCCGGCAACGTCGACAGCGGCGCGATCATCGGCGGTGCGCAGGACAACGGCACGCTGCGCTTCACCTCCGCCGAAGGCACCGAGGGCTGGACGGAGATGTTCGGCGGCGACGGCGGCTGGTGCGCGGCCGACCCCACGGACCCGAACGTCTTCTACGGCGAGTACGTCTACCTCAGCATCCACCGCAGCACGGACGGAGGCGCCAACGCCGAGTTCATCTGCGGCATGCGCCGCGACTGGTCATGGAAGCCGGTGCCCTACCGCATCGTCGACGCGGCCAATCAGAACGCGCTCTTCATCGCCCCCTTCGTGCTCGACCCCAACGACGCCGACCGGATACTCGCCGGCGCCGTCTCGCTGTGGCGGACGAACGACGCGAAACAGCCGAACACTCAGAACGCGGGTCCCGCCTGGCGCGCCGTCAAGCCCAACGCCGGCAGCTACATCAGCGCCCTCGCCGTGGCGAGGGGCAACTCGGATGTGGTCTGGGTGGGCCACGCCGACGGCCAGGTCTTCATGGCGACCAACGGGACCGCGTCGAACCCGACGTGGCGGAGGGTCGACCACACCGGTTCGCGGCCGCTGCCTGTTCGTCGCTACTGCACGGGCATCACCATCGACGCCCAGGACCACGACACCGTGTACGTCACGTTCGGCGGCTACTCGCTGGGCAACGTCTGGAAGACCACCGACGGCGGCGCGACCTGGAGCAACCTGGGCCAGGCGCTCCCGGCGGCCCCGGCGCGCGCGCTGACGCTCCACCCCGACAACTCCGCCCTGGTCTACGCCGGCACGGAGGTCGGCGTCTTCGCGAGCGAGGACGGCGGGGCGACATGGTCGCCCACCAACGAAGGACCCACAAACTGCTCGGTGGACGACCTGTTCTGGATGGACCGCGTGCTCGTCTGCGTCACGCACGGTCGCGGAATGTTCAGGCTCGACCTCTCGGCTGTATGAGCGAAGCCTGGACTTGCCGCCTCGGCATGTGAGAGGGTCGAACGCGGGCCGTGACGGGGCCCGAGAGGACCGCCCGGACGGAAGTGAGGTCGGGGAGTGGCCGATAGACCGCAGCAGTACGAGGTCAGCATTGGCGCCTACCGATTCGATCCACGCGGCGGCCCTCCGGACGTCCCCGCCTCCCTGCGCGCCGACGTCGGCGAGGCGGCGCGGCGGGCGCCGGAAGCCCCCGGCTGGTACGTGGTCCAGTTCGTCGAGCCGTTGAGTCAGGCTCAGGCGGAGCGCCTCTCGGCCCAGTTCGGGCTGCGGCTGCGCGACTACGTTCCGCGCCTCTCCTACGCCGAACGGCTCGAGCGAGACACGTTGCGCGAGCTCGAGGAGGACGGGCTCGTGCGCGCGATCGTCCCCTACCAGCCCGCGTTCAAGCTCGACCCGGCGATCGGCAAGCTGGAGCCGAGGACCGACGCGCGGCGCTCCGCCGACGCGACCCCCCTGGAGGCGATCCTCTTCGACGAGGCCGATCCCGCGCCGGTCCTCGCGAGGCTGGCCGAGGTCGGCGCCGGCGACGTCGCGGTCGCCGACGACCGGTCCATCGGCGGCCGCCTGCGGGTGCGCTTCACGCTCGCGGAGCTCACGCGTCTGGACGAGCTGGCCCGCGTGGAGGGCATTCAGTGGATCGAGGAGATTCCGGAGGTGATTCTTGACGATGTAGCGGCCTCAGGCACCAACCAGTCGGGCGATCCCGCAAGCCAGTCGATCTGGGATCAGGGTCTGCACGGCGTGGGCCAGGTCATCGGCGTGATCGACAGCGGCCCGCTCGACCTCGGCCACTGCTTCTTCCGGGATCCCGTCAACAACGCTCCCCGGGCCGCCCACCGCAAGGTGCGCGCCGTGCGCAATGCCGCGGGCACAGCGGCCGGAGACCACGCCACCTTCGTGGCCGGATGCGTCGCTGGCGACGACGTCAACAACCCCGGCACGCATCAGAACCGCGGCGGGGCGTGGGGGGCCAAGCTGGTCTCGGGGAACCTCGCCGACATCACCGGTGCCAGGACGCTCCTCGCCGAGCTCACCGACGCCGCGGCGGCCGGGGCGACCATCCACACGAACTCGTGGCACCAGGCCACGGGCGCGGCCGGCGCACCGGCGACCTACAACCAGCACGCCGCGGACGTCGACGCCTTCACGTTCAACAACGAGGACCACCTCGTCCTCGGCTCGGCGGGAAACACCAACGAGGAGCAGGGGCCGCCCGGCACGGCGAAGAACGCCATCTGCGTCGCCTGCGCCCGGGAGGACCCGAACGAGATGGCGCTCGGCGACGGCAACCCCGGCCCGACCGCCGACGGCCGGCGCAAGCCGGACGTGTGCGGGGTCGGCTGCGTGATCAGGTCGGCGCTCGTGGGCAGCGCGTGCGGCGCGGGACCTTACGTGGACCAGGCGAGCGGCGCCGTGGTGGACGTCTGCGCGACGAGCTGGGCGACCCCGCATGTGGCGGCGGCGGCGGCGCTCGTGCGCCAGTACATGGAGGACGGCTGGTACCCGGACGGGGTGCGCGTCGCCGGCTTCGGCGAGACGCCATCCGGCGCGCTCCTCAAGGCGATGCTCATCAACTCGACGCTCGACATGACCTCGGTCGCCGGCTACCCGAGCAATGACGAGGGCTGGGGGCTGATTCGGCTGCGAAACGTCCTGATCTTCCCGGGCAGCCCGCTGTCGGTGACCGTCTGGGACAGGCGGCACGCCCGCGGGCTGGCCCTCGGGGAGAGCCGCGACCACCACCTCGACATCGTCTCCGGCACCGAGCAGCTCAAGGTCACGCTGGTCTGGATGGACCCGCCCGCGGCGGCCGCTGCGCCGAACCCGGTCGTCAACAACCTCAATCTCCGGGTGACCGCCCCCAACGGCGTCCAAGCGTTCCTGGGGAACAACTTCGCGGCGGGCGTGTCCGCGTCGGGCGGCGCGCCAGACGTCCTGAACCCCGTCGAGGTCGTGGTCGTCCCCTCGCCGGCCACCGGCCGCTGGACGATCACCGTGACCGCCACGACCGTGAACGCCACCAACCCCACTCAGGGCTACGCCGTCGTGGCGACCGCCGCCGCCCGCGTCGGCCCCTGCTTCGTCGCGACCGCGCTGTACGGCAGCCCCAGCCACCCCGCTGTCGCGTTGCTGCGGACATGGCGGGACACCCACCTCGCCCCGGGGGCGCGCGGGCGGCGGGCGATGCGCGTCCTGGTCGCCCTCTACGCCCGCCTCGGCCCGCCGCTGGCCCGCGCTGTGGGCCGGCGCCCGGCCCTCGCCACGGTGCTGCGCCGTGGACTGGTCGGGCCGCTCGTAGCGGTGCTCCGACGCCGGCAACAGGGGCGCCGTTGATGCCCGGGACGGCCGAGGGTCTCGCGCTCGAGCTCGCCGCGGTGCTCGAGCCGCTCGAGCAGCGGCTGGCCACCTCCCAGGGCACCCTCTCGCTGTTCGCCGAGCTCGGGCTGCCGTTGCCGCCGGCCGTCGTCGCCGCGATCAACACGGCACCAGAGGTGCCGCTGATCGTCACGTCGGTCGGCAACGTGGCGACGGAGGTCCCCGGGCTCGTCACGGCGATCGGCAACTCCGACACGACGGCGATCGCGGCCGCGGTGTCGCGCATCGCCCCGCACGCCCAGAGCGCCTTCACCCGGATACAGGCGCTCGCCACGCGCGTCCAGGCGGCCTTCCCGTCCGACCTGAGCGCGTTCACGCTGGAGGTGCGCAACCTCATCACCCAGCTGCCGGAGCGGCTCGTCGCGTGGCTCGTGGTCGGCTACCTCGAGCGCCGGCGCCCGGTGCTCGCCAGCTCGCTGGCGCTTCCCGGGATCATCGAGACCATCCAGGTGCCGGCCGCCGGGACGCAGACCGCGTTTCGCCGGCGCGAGCTGCACCCCGAGCGGATCCCCGAGCTCCTCTCCGACCCCGAGGGCGTGCTCGAGAAGGTCTACGGGTGGGGGAGCTCGACGGTCCGGCTCGACGCGCCGAAGCTGTTCGGGCGGCTGCTCGACCTGCTCGACGCGGCCGGTCTGCACGGCTCACTCCAGCCGGGCCCCGAGCTGCGGGCGCTCCTCTTCAAGCTCGCCCCGGGCCCGGCCGGCCCACCCAGCGCGCTCGACCTGACGCTCGCGCTCGCGACGCCGGGCGGCATCGACCTAGTGCTCACGCCGCCCAGCGCGCGCGTGGAGGCGCGCCTGCGGGCCCAGGGCAACCTCAACATCGGCGCCGGTCTTCGCATCGGGCCGCCCGCGACGGTGACCGCGCTGGCGCCGACCGGGACCGTCGACGGCGAGCTCACGCTGTCCGTCGGCCGCAGCGCCCCAACCGGCCAGCGGCTGCTCCTCTTCGGCCAGGTGGGCGGCACGCGAGTGGCGGTCGGCGCCGTTCGGGCGGCCCTGGGCGCCGAGTTCGCGCTGACGGACGGGAACGTGCGGGCGGACGTGGTCGTATCGGCCGAGGTGGTCGGCGGCCAGCTCGTCGTCACCTTCGGCGGCGCCGACGGCTTCCTGAGCTCCTTCCTGCCCGCGACGTCCACCTTGGACCTCGACCTCGGCGCGCGCTGGAGCGGCCAGGACGGCCTGTCGTTCACCGGCGGGGCGGCGCTCTCGGTCACCGTTCCGCTCGCGCTCGAGCTCGGCCCGGCACGCCTCGACCGGCTCGACCTGGCCGTGCGGCCGCGGCCCGGGTCCCCGCCCGCCCTGGGTCTCGAGGCGCGTGTGGCCGGGAACATCGCGCTGGGGCCGTTCGCCGCCGCCGTGCAG
>JBOHBY010000338.1:0-2171 GCA_050698635.1 Spirillospora sp. | reverse complement strand
CCCGGCGATTATCCGGTTCACGGAGTCGACACGTCCCGGCACAACCACCCGGGAAACAAGCCGTTCGACTGGAAGAAGCTGGCCGCGAGCGGTCAGAAGTTCATCTCCATCAAGGCCACCGAAGGCTCGCGCACCCGCTACGTGGACCCCTGGTTCACCCGCGACCTGGCCGGGGCCCGCCGCGTGCACATGATCCGTACCGCGTACCACTACTTCGCGCACGAGCAGGACGGCGTCGCCCAGGCCGACCACTTCCTGCGGACGGTACGAAAGCAGGGCCTCACCGGCGCCCACGCCTACGAGCTACCGCTCGAAGTCGACCTCGAAGGGCGCTGCGGGGCCGCTCCGTCCGCCCTGCAAGCCCGTGTGCTCGCGTTCCTGCGCCGGGTCAAGTCGGTGACCGGCGTTGAGCCGACGATCTACACGCAGAAGTCGTTCATCGACCGCTGCATGGCCGGAAGCAAGGCCCTGGGGGGCTACCGCGTCCGGCTCGCCCGGTACGGCCAGTCGCCTCCACCGCCCATTCCCGGTGGAAAGGGATGGTCTTTCTGGCAGTTCACCGAATCGGCGTCCATTCCGGGAATCCCGGACCGCACGGTGGACGAGAACGTCTTCGTCGGCGACTACGCGAAACTCAAGCGCCTCGCCAACATCCACTGACGACCCACCGCACAATCAACCAAATGGACCGATCCCTCGCCACCGCCCGCCAATCGGACGGCGGCGGGGGATCGTCCCGCATTCCGGGGCGGGGCGTAGCCGCTCCGGTACCGTCAGCAGAATGCGGATCCTCCTCTCCGCTCCCGCGAGGCGGGCCGTGGCCACGCTCAATCCCGGCTACTTCGCCTTCGTCATGGGCACCGGCATCGTGTCGATCGGAGTCAGTACCCATGGGCTGACCACGCTTTCCGCGGTGCTGCTGTGGGTCGCCGCGGCGGGCTACGGCGTCCTGGTCGTCCTGACCGTCTGGCGGGCGGTCGCCTTTCCCGCCGAACTGCGCGGCGACTTCACAGATCCGCGGCGCGGCTTCGGATTCTTCACCCTGGTCGCCGCGGGCGACGTGCTCGGCACCCGCCTCGCCGCGGCCGGCCACCATCGGACCGCGCTCGTGCTGCTCGGCGCCGGCTGCGTCGGCTGGCTGGTCCTCGGCTACGTCGTCCCGTGGACGGCGGTGCTCGGACGCGCGGAACGGCCGGTGGTGGCTGGGGCCAACGGCACCTGGTTCATCTGGGTGGTCGCGAGCCAGTCGGTCGCCGTGCTCGCCGCCGTCCTGGAGCCGTCGGCCGCGGTCGGACGGCGCGAGCTCGCCCTGCTCGCCGTGTCGGCCTGGTCGATCGGGGTGATCCTGTACGCCGCCGTCGGCATCTTCGTCGCCGCCCGCCTGCTGCTCTACCCGCTGCGCCCGGACGACCTCACCCCGCCGTACTGGGTCGCCATGGGCGCCACCGCGATCACCGTGCTGGCCGGGGCCCGGATCGTCCAGATGGCGGACGCGCCCATGGTCACCGCCACGCGCGGCCTGGTCGCGGGCACCTCGGTGGTGTTCTGGGCGTTCGGCAGCTGGCTCATCCCCCCGCTGGTCGCGGCGGGATGGTGGCGGCACGTCACGCACCGGGTGCCGCTGCGCTACGAGGCGACGCTGTGGAGCCTGGTGTTCCCGCTCGGAATGTACGGCGTCGCGGGACACTACCTCGGCGCCGCCGACCACCTGCCCGTCGTCCGTCAGATCGGCGAGGGCGAGACATGGATCGCCCTCACCGCATGGACGCTGGTCTTCGCCGCCATGACCGTCCACCTGACCCGCACGCTCCTCTACCAACCCCTGGCGGCACGCCACCACCCGTAGGGTCGGCAGCGGTTTGACGATCGTCCACTCGCCCGGATCAATGTAAGGCGAAAACTCCCGGAATACGGCCAACCGAAATATGGGATGTGCTTTGACTGACGTTTCTTCGGAGGGGCGCGGCCGACGTCCAGGCAGGGCCGCCGCCCCCGGGCGGTTGCTGGTGCCCGCGTTGATCTTCATCGCCCTGGTCGTCGCCGTGGTCGGCAGCCTCGGGGCACCGCTGATCACCGCGGTGGCGGGCGAGTTCGGCGTCTCGCTCGCCGCGGCGCAGTGGACCCTCACCGCCCCGCTGCTGGTCGGCGCGCTCGCCACCCCCGTCCTCGGC
>JBOHBY010000337.1:0-2385 GCA_050698635.1 Spirillospora sp. | reverse complement strand
CCCGATCACGCCTCGCGGTCATCGCCTGGCTCGGCTACGAATCACCATCGACGCTAGGTACCGGCGTCCTGACAAGCGGCCGAGCCGACGACGGCGCGCCCGTTTTGCGGGACCTCCTGGCCTCCGTCCACCGAATGAACGAACACGGCCGGTTCGCGCTCCTGTGCCACAGCTACGGCTCAGTGGTCTGCGCCAAGGCCGCACCACATCTCGCGCCACTGCCGGTGGACGAGATCGCCCTGTTCGGCAGCCCAGGCACCACGGCCGACAACGTCGCCGGGCTCCGGACGTCCGCCCGCGTCTGGGCAGGCCGAGCGAAAGGCGACTGGACGCGGTACGTGCCGCACGTTCGCTTCGCCGGGCTGGGTTTCGGCGCCGATCCCGTCTCGCCCGGCTTCGGCGCGCTGCGCTTCGACGCCGGGACGGGCCCGCACAGCGCCTACCTGAAGCCCGGCTCCCTCGCGCTCCGCAACCTCGCCCTGATCGCCCTAGGTCGCGCCGCGGAGGTCACCCGTGCGTGAGCCAGCCCCCCGACCCGCCGCCCCCCGCGACCTGGCGGTCGACGCCCTGCGCACCTTCGCGATCCTGGGCGTCGTCCTGGGCCACTGGCTCGTCACGGCGTTCGTCGCGGACGGCTCCACCAAAGACCTACGAGTGACGAGCCCACTCAAGACGATGCCCGACCTCACCCCCATCACCTGGGTGCTCCAGACGCTGGCCGTGTTCTTCCTCGTCGGCGGCTACGCCGCGGCGAAAGGCCTGGGTCCCGGTGAGCCATGGTGGCCTCGCCTGCGACGGCGCCTGGCCCGCTTCGCACGTCCGCTGCCCGTTCTCCTGGTCGCGTGGCTCCCGGCCGCCGCCGTCCTACGCTGGACCGGATTCTCAACGGAAGGCATCCGCACGCTACTGAACCTGGTGATCAGCCCCCTATGGTTCCTAGGCGTCTACGTAATACTCACGGCCGCAACCCCCCTGATCGCGGCCGCCTGGAACCGCCTCCGCCTCCACGGCGCCGTCGTCCTCATCACCGCGACCGCACTGATCGATCTCGGCCGCTTCGCCCTCGACACGCCCGGGTGGACGGGCTGGGCCACAGTCCTCACCGGCTGGCTCGTACCGTTCTACCTGGGCATCGGATGGGCGAACGGGGCTCTGCACCCTCACCGTGCCGGTCCGGCGCTCCTGGCCGGGGGCGCGACGGCAACAGCCGGGCTGATCCTGTTCGCCGGGTACCCAGCGAGCATGGTCGGCGTGCCAGGCGCCGCGGTGTCCAACCTCAGCCCGCCCACCCTCGTCGCGGTGTCCTTCGGCCTCGCCCAAACAGGCCTGGCCCTCCTACTCCACGCCCCCCTCACCCGCTGGACACGACACGCCCGGCCACAAGCCCTGATCTCCGCCGCCGGCCGCTCCGCAATGACGATCTTCCTATGGCACCAGACCGCGCTCATGACGGTCACGGTCGGCACACTGCTCACCCTGGGCACCCTGCCCGGGTTGCACACCATGCCTGACCAGCCACAATGGATAGCCGAACGGCTCGCCTGGCTCGGGGTCTTCGCCGCCGTGCTCGCGGCGGTCTGGGCCGTCGTCCACCGCTACGAACGCCCCGCACGCGGCCCCCGTGCCGGACGCGCACCACGGAACCACCAGGCGATCTTGGGTGGTAGAAAGGCGACGATGCCGCCACCCGAGACCGTCCCGCGCCGCCCCGGGCGGCTCCGCCGAGCCCTGGCCAGCGCCGCTTCGATCACGGTGGTCATGCTGACGACCGCCGGAACCGGGCACGCCGACCCCTACGCACCGCCCGTCGCCGTCCCCACGATGGCGCCCTCCACCCTCGACGTCCGGTACACGGCCGAACGCCGCTCCATCGAGAAGGCCCTCAAGACCGCACAGGAGATCGGCGACACCGACCGCGCACGGGCCTTCGGCGCGCTCCTCCACCCAGGCCGCCGGTTCCTCTACTTCGACCCGCGCGGCAACGGCCGCGCCATCGAGGTCGTCGGTGACATCACCAGGGCCAAACGAATCGCGATACTGATCCCCGGCGCCGACACCACACTGACGACGTTCGACACGCGCGGCGGCAAACCGTGGTCGACGCCAGGCGGCGGCGCACACTCCCTCTACGCGCAAGCGCAAGCATCAACCGGGTCACCACACCCAGATTTCGCCGTCGTGGCATGGCTCGGCTACGCCGCACCGGAGACGTTCAGCGGCGACGTCCTCACCGACGAGCGCGCCCGCGAAGGAGGCGTGCGGCTCCGACGCTTCCTGGAGGGCGTGCAGGCGGTCAACCCACTCACCCAGATCAGCCTGCTCTGCCACAGCTACGGCTCCGTGGTCTGCGGCCGCGCGGCATCGGACTCCCCCAACAACGCCGCC
>JBOHBY010000336.1:0-4002 GCA_050698635.1 Spirillospora sp. | reverse complement strand
CCAGCCGCTGCTGCGCCGCAACCGCGCCCGCGTGTACGCCGACGTCCGCAGGCACCTGCGCCATCTGGACGCCGACCCCGCCGCGCCCGACCGCGCCGACCGCATCGCCGAGATGGTCCGCAGCACCGAGCCGCTGGTGCGGCTGCTCGGCCGCCGGATCGTCCGCCAGGACGGCCGGAACCGCGACAACGCGGTCATGCTGGAGGTCCTGACCCGGCGCTACTACGGCAACAAGGGCCTGACCAGCGTCCGGACGCGGGAGATCGCGGGCTGCTCGTTCGTGGTCGCCGAGCGGGCGGACTCGTCCGTCATGACGGGCGCGGTGCGCTTCGAGGCGCTGCACGACGCGCTGCGCGGCCTGGTGGAACTGGCCGTCTGCGAGGACGCGCCCAGCACCCCCACCGACGCCGACATCTACCTCTCCTGGGAGCGGCAGCCGGAGGACTTCGACGCCATGGCGGCCGAGCTGCACAAGGTCGTCAACACCTACCCGCTGCCGGAGCGCGTCCGCAGGCTCACCGCGACGGTCGCGGGCAGCGGCGGCGCGGTGATGCATCACCACTTCACGTTCCGCCCGGCGCCCGGCGGCGGGATGGCGGAGGACCGGCTGATCCGCGGGCTGCACCCGTACATCGCGCAGCGGATGCGGATGGAGCGGCTGCGCGCCTTCGACCTGACCCGGCTGCCGTCGTCGGACGAGGAGGTCTACCTGTTCCGGTGCGCGGCGCGGGAGAACCCGTCCGACGAGCGGCTCGTGGCGTTCGCGCAGGTACGCGACCTGACCGGGCTGCGCGACCAGGACGGCAGGCTGCTGTCGCTGCCGACCGCCGAGTACACGATCGCCTCGTGCCTGGACTCGATCCGCAACGCGCGGTCGCGGTGGCCGTCCAAGAAGCGGCTCAGCACCAACCGGATCGTGATCTACGTCTGGCCGCCGGCCGCCATCACCCGCGCCGAGCTGGAAATGATCGCCGGACGGCTGCTCGCGATGACCCCGGGCGCCGGTCTCGAGGAGATCGAGATCATCGCGCGGCGGCCCGACCGGACGACCGGCGAGCTGCGCAAGGTCGCCCTGCGCATGTCGTTCGACGCGACCGGCGGCACCGAACTGACCGTGGGCGAGCCGTCCGAGGAGCTGGTCGAGCCGGTCGACGACTACCGTCAGCGGGTCCTTCGCGCGAGCAGCCGCAACACGGTCTACCCGTACGAGCTGACCACCCTCCTAGGCGACTTCACCGAACACGACCTGAACGACGAGAACACGCTGGTCGCCGTCGACCGTCCCAAGGGACGCAACACCGCCGCGATCGTCGCCGGAGTCGTCACCACACCAACCCCCCGGCACCCAGAGGGCGTCAAGCGGGTCGTGCTGCTGGGCGACCCGACGAAGTCGCTCGGCGCGCTGTCGGAGCCCGAGTGCCGCCGGGTGATCGCGGCGCTGGACCTCGCCGAACGGACGAGGGTGCCGCTGGAGTGGTACACGCTGTCGTCCGGCGCCCGGATCTCCATGGAGTCCGGCACCGAGAACATGGACTGGGTGGCCGCGGCGCTCAAGCGGATCGTCGAGTTCACCCAGGACGGCGGTGAGATCAACGTCGTCGTCACGGGCATCAACGTCGGAGCGCAGCCGTACTGGAACGCCGAGGCGACGATGCTCATGCACACCAAGGGCGTCCTGGTGATGACGCCCGACTCGGCGATGGTGCTCACCGGGAAGCAGGCGCTCGACTTCTCCGGCGGCGTGTCCGCCGAGGACAACTTCGGCATCGGCGGCTACGACCGGGTGATGGGCCCGAACGGGCAGGCGCAGTACTGGGCGCCGAACCTGGGCGCCGCGCGGGACGTGCTGATGGCGCACTACGACCACACCTACGTCGCGCCGGGCGAGGACGCGCCGCGCCCCGCCCGCACGACCGACCCCGCCGACCGCGACGTCTCCGACTACCCGCACACCATGGAGGGCAGCGACTTCACCACCGTCGGCGAGATCTTCTCCGCCGAGGCCAACCCGGACCGCAAGAAGCCGTTCGACATCCGGACCGTGATGCGGGCGCTCTCCGACCAGGACCATCCGGTGCTGGAACGCTGGGCGGGCATGGCCGACGCCGACACGGCGGTGGTGCAGGACGTCCATCTCGGCGGCATGCCGGTGTGCCTGCTCGGCATCGAGTCGCGTGCGGTGCCGCGCCGCGGGTTCCCGCCCGCCGACGGCCCGGACGCCTACACCGCGGGGACGCTGTTCCCGCTGTCGTCCAAGAAGGCGGCGCGGGCGATCAACACGGCCAGCGGCAACCGGCCGCTGGTGGTGCTGGCGAACCTGTCGGGCTTCGACGGCTCGCCGGAGTCGATGCGCAAGCTCCAGCTGGAGTACGGCGCCGAGATCGGGCGCGCGGTCGTGAACTTCCGCGGGCCGATCGTGTTCTGCGTCATCTCGCGGTACCACGGCGGCGCGTTCGTGGTGTTCTCCAAGGCGCTGAACCCGGAGATGACCGTGCTGGCGCTGGAGGGCTCGTTCGCGTCGGTGCTCGGCGGGGCGCCCGCCGCCGCCGTGGTGTTCTCGGGGGACGTCAACGCCCGCACCGCCGCCGACCCGCGCGTGCGGGATCTTGAGGCCCGCGCGAGCGCCGCGCCGGGTCCGGAGCGGGCCGCGCTGAACGCCGAGCTGGACGAGCTGCGCGCCTCGGTCAGGGCGGAGAAGGTCGGCGAGGTCGCGGCGGAGTTCGACCGCGTTCACGACATCCGCCGCGCGGTCGAGGTCGGTTCCGTGGACGCCGTCATCGGCGCGGCGGAACTGCGCCCCCGCATCATCGAGGCGATCAGCGCGCGCGAGCGCCGCTGACCTGCGGAGATATGACAAATACCGACAATCTCGGAACTATCTCGCTGATCATAACAGATCAGAATCATTTCGTTGCTCTGCGTTGAATCTGCTACTTTTAGGCATCATTCGCTTCTCATCCGTCACACATATGCACTACAGTCCCGTGCCCAGGCGTGCCCCCGGACGGCCCGTCTTTTTGTCCGCTCGCCGACGGCTGCTCCCACGGCCACCTCACGAGGAGGTCACATGCGCGGGGACCTGGAAAACCTCTACGAAGCCCACGCACACCGCCTGTACGCGCACTGCTGGTCGCTGCTCGGCGACCAGGGCGCGCCCGGTGCGCTCAAGGACACACTCCACGAAGCGGCGCGGAACCCTCCGCCCGGCGAGACGGTGCTGTGGCTGCACCACAGGGCCCGCACGGTCTGCTCCGAGCGCGGCGCGTTCAGCCCCCACAGCCGTCCCGTGTTCGCCGAGGCCGACGCCGACCCGCTGCTCAGCGCGGCGCGGAACCTGCCGGCCGACCACCGCGAGGCGCTGCTGCTGTCGGCGGGCGAGTGGCTTGAGGTCCGCGACATCGCGCGCGTGCTGCGCCTCTCGGCGGGCGCGGTGCGCGAACGGCTGCACGAGGCCCGCACGGCGCTGGAACGCGTCGTCCTGGACGCCCTCATGCGCCGCACCGCCGACCCGGCCAGGCACATGGACGTCATCGCGGCGTTCGAGAAGGGCCGGCTCCCGAACCTGCTGGCCCGCCGCGCGCCCGCCTTCGCGCCCGCCGCACTGCGCGACCACATCCTGGGCAACGACGAGCAGAGCGACGACGACCAGGTCCCCGACATGCTGGGCGAGGCGCGCGACGTGATCGGCCACGCGCCGTCCGTGCCCGTCCCGCCCGCGGTGCCGCCGGACCCGACCCGTCCGCTCGTCGTGATCGGCTCCAACGCCGAGCCCCTGGCCGACCCCTTTTCCGAGCCCATCGCCGACCCGTTCACCGGGCCTTACACCGACCCGGCGGAGGACCGCGCCCGGCGCCGCAGGAAGGCCGTCAAGAGCGTCGGCGGCGTCGCGGGGGTGGCCGCCGCGGCCGCGGTCGGCCTGATCATGACCTGGCCGTCGTCCCCCGACGACGGCACGGTGAACGCCTTCGGGCCGCCGCCCGACACCAACACCCGTCCCGGCAC
>JBOHBY010000335.1:0-2664 GCA_050698635.1 Spirillospora sp. | reverse complement strand
CTCCCGGCCGTGCCCACCCGGCCGCACCCGCGCGCTGGCGTTGGCGGTGTTAACGGGGTTGGTGCCATCGACGCAGTCGCCGGTCGGTGCGGCGCCCGTACGCGCGGCGGCGGCCGGTGGCGGGACGGAGGGCATGGCCGGGACGACGGCGGCGATCAGGGCGGTGACGGCGAGCAGCTTCACGGCACTCCTAGGGAGGACGCTTGCGGACGGGAACCATGCGAATACAGGGCGTCATCAACAGGTATCAGAGCGAAGTCCTGCCGTGAGTGTGATCAAGGTAAATGGATGCCGACCGTTATCGGCGGATCGCACCATGTGATGGTCGTGCCAGGGTGCGCACATCGGCGCAGGCGGCGGCCCGTAGACTGGAGGGGTCGTTCCGGCCGTGCGAAAGGCGTTCTTGGTGGCCGCAGACCAGTCCTTTGACACCGTTCTCGTCGTCGACTTCGGTGCGCAGTACGCGCAGCTCATCGCGCGGCGCGTGCGCGAATGCCATGTGTTCAGCGAGATCGTGCCGTCCACCATGCCGGCGGCGGAGATGCTCGCCAGGCGCCCGAAGGCGATCATCCTGTCGGGCGGCCCGGCGTCGGTGTACGAGAAGGGCGCCCCGGTCGCGCCCGACGGGTTTTTCGACCTTTCGCTGGGGCAGGGCGTCCCGATGCTAGGGATTTGCTACGGCCACCAGGTGATGGCGCAGGCGCTCGGTGGGACGGTGGAGAACTCCGACGTCGCCGAGTTCGGTGGCGCGACCATCGCCGTCGCGTCCCCCGGCATGCTGTTCGCGGGGCTGCCGCACGAGCAGCCGGTGTGGATGTCGCACCGCGACTACGTCAGCCGCGCCCCGTCCGGCTTCACCGTCACGGCCAGTACGGACGTGACACCGGTCGCCGGTATGGAAGACCTTGAGCGCGGCCTCTTCGGCGTCCAGTTCCACCCTGAGGTGCTGCACACCGAGCACGGCATGGAGGTTCTGCGGCGGTTCCTCTACGAGGGGGCCGGTTGCCGTCCGAACTGGACGATGGTGAATATCGCGGACGAGTCGATCGAGGCCGTGCGGGAGCGTGTCGGACGGCGGCGGGCGATCTGCGCGCTGTCGGGCGGCGTCGACTCGGCCGTCGCCGCCGCGCTCGTCCAGCGGGCCATCGGAGACCAGCTGACCTGCGTGTTCGTCGACCATGGCCTGCTGCGCAAGGGCGAACCCGAACAGGTCGAAAAGGACTTCGTCGCCGCCACCGGGGTGAACCTGCACGTCGTGGACGCCCAGGACCGCTTCCTGGCCGCCCTCGACGGCGTCACCGACCCCGAGGACAAGCGGAAGATCATCGGCCGCGAGTTCATCCGCGTCTTCGAGGAGGCGGCCAGGGAGATCGTCAGCGGCGGTTCCGGCGGTTCCGGCGGTTCCAAGGGGGCGGCCGAACCGGTCGAGTTCCTCGTCCAGGGGACGCTCTACCCGGACGTGGTCGAATCGGGCGGCGGCACCGGCGCGGCCAACATCAAGTCGCACCACAACGTCGGCGGCCTCCCGGAAGACCTGGAGTTCAAGCTGGTCGAGCCGCTGCGGACCCTGTTCAAGGACGAGGTCCGCGCGCTCGGCGAGCAGCTCGGGCTGCCGTCCGAGATCGTCTGGCGCCAGCCGTTCCCCGGCCCGGGCCTCGGCATCCGTATCATCGGCGCCGTCACCCGCGACCGCCTCGACATCCTCCGCGACGCCGACGCCATCGCGCGCGAGGAACTTACCAACGCGGGCCTGGACCGCGACATCTGGCAGTTCCCCGTCGTGCTGCTGGCCGACGTCCGCTCCGTCGGCGTCCAGGGCGACAGCCGCACCTACGGCCACCCGATCGTGCTGCGCCCGGTGACGAGCGAGGACGCGATGACGGCCGACTGGGCGAGGCTCCCCTACGAGCTGCTTCAGCGGATCTCGACCCGCATCACCAACGAGGTCCGCGAGATCAACCGGGTCACGGTCGACATCACGTCCAAGCCCCCGGGCACCATCGAGTGGGAGTGACCCCCTAGCCGGTCAGACGGTGGCCGGGGCGAGCGCCGCCTCGGCGTCCAGCGTCGCGGCGGTGGCGTTCACGACGGCGGCGATGCGCAGGGCCTCCTGGACGAGCTCCCGCGACAGCCCGGCCTCCCGGACGACCTTCTCGTGCGACTCCAGGCACCGCCCGCAGCCGTTGACCGCAGACACGGCCAGGCACCACAGCTCGAAGTCGACTTTTTCCACGCCCGGCCTGCCGATGATCGACATCCTGAGCCTGGCGGGCAGTGTCGCGTACGTCTCGTCCCCGATCAGGTGGGTCGCGCGGTAGTACACGTTGTTCATCGCCATGATCGACGCGGCGCCCTTGGCCGCCTCGTACGCCTCGGCGGACAGATGCTCGCGCGCCTCCTCTGCCAATTCCCGGATGACGATGGTGCTCCGTGTGGCGAGGGCGCTGGCGAGCACCGTCCCCCACAGCCGCTGCTCGCTGAGCTGTGAGGTGGTGGTGAGCGAGCCCAGGTTGAGCTTGGTGTCCTTGGCGTATCCGGGGAGAGCGCTCTTCAGTGCGTCAACGCTCATGTTCGTGCGTCCTTTCCATACGAGTCCGTGCGAATTCATGGGGGCCAGTGCGAAATCGTGCGTGTGGCCGGTCACGCGGGCGCGTGACCGGCCAC
>JBOHBY010000334.1:0-3344 GCA_050698635.1 Spirillospora sp. | reverse complement strand
GAGCAGGGCGGCGACCTCGTCCTGCCTGTTCATCCGCAGCATGAGGCGTCCGGCGAGCCGTCCCCGCAGCCCGTCCGGCACGATGAACGCCGAGCGGGTGGCCTGTCCGGACGTCCACGGCCTGGTCTCCACAACGCTGGACGTTCCCCGAGGCGGCGAGGGAAATCCGGTCGGCGGCCGGGCGCGGTAGTGTCGGCGAATGCTGCTGCGCACCTACGGGATCGCCCGGTCGCTGGTCATCTACCACGGCATTCCGGGCAAGCACCGGCGGGCGTCGCGCCTTTACGGCGAGTTCCTCGGGCCGGGTGATCTCGCGTTCGACATCGGCGCCCATGTGGGCGGGCGGGTGCGCGTGTGGCGGGGGCTCGGGGCCCGGGTCGTCGCGGCCGAGCCGCAGCCCGACTGCCTGCGCGTCCTGCGCCTGCTCTACGGCCGCGACGGCGAGGTCACGATCGTCCCGGACGCCGTAGGCGCGGAGTCCGGCGAGGCCGACCTGGCCCTCTCGACCGCGACGCCGACGGTCTCCACCCTGTCGCGCGGCTGGATCGAGTCGGTCACGACCGACAGCGGCTTCGCGCGCGTCCGCTGGGACCGCAGCCTCAAGGTCAACGTCACGACCCTGGACGATCTCATCGCGGCCCACGGCGTCCCTGCCTTCTGCAAGATCGACGTGGAGGGCTTCGAGGCGGACGCCCTCGCGGGCCTGACCCGCCCCGTGCCCGCGCTCTCGTTCGAGTGGGTCCCGTCGGCGCACGAGTCCGGGCTGGAGGCGCTGCGCCTGGTGGACCGGCTCGGCGCGGCGGCGGGCGGCTACGTCTACAACTACTCGCCCGTCGAGACGATGCGGCTCGCGGCCGAGCGCTGGCTGGACGCGGCGACCCTGGAGCGGCAGTTGGAGCGCATCCGTCCGCGCGGCCGCTCCGGCGACGTCTACGCCCGCCTTCGACATTGAGCTTGACGGCTAATGCTCTTAGCTTTATGGTTATGGCTAAGAGCATCAGCCGCATGTCGTGAGGAGCCAGACCATGAGCAGCATCACCGCCCCCGCCCCCACCGCCGCCAAGTCCGGCCACGCCCGCACCGCCGTCCGCACCGTCGTCCGCGTCGCGTGGCTCGCCAACGCCCTGTTCTGGACGGCCTTCGCCGTCCTCGAAGGCGTCAACCACGGCTGGCTCGCCGTGCTCCTCGCCGTCGTCTTCTTCGTCGCCCCCGACCTGACCTTCATCGCCGGGGCGCGCGACGCCCACACGGTCGAGAAGGGCCAGCTCCCGCCGCGCGCCGTCCCGTACTACAACGCCGCGCACCGGGCGCTGGTCCCCGTCGCCCTCATCGTGACCTACACCTTCGTGCCCTTCACCTGGGCGCCGATCTTCGCCGGGCTGTGCGGCTGGCTGGCCCACATCTCCTTCGACCGCGCGTTCGGCTACGGCCCGCGCACCAAGGACGGCTTCCAGCGCCACTGACCGGCCATGACCATCTCAAGCGGTGCCGAACAGCTCGGCGAACCGTCCGGTGAACAGGTCGAGCCCCTTGTACTCGGCGACCGCCGGGGCCGGGAGGACCGACGGCCCGTCCTCGGTGGCCATCTGCCCGACACCGCCGCGCGTCCCGAGCGGGAGCAGGATCATCAGGTCGGGCGAGGGCCGGTAGAGCGCGGGCGCCCGCTCCCCGGCCAGCCGCGCGAGGATGTTCTCCGCGACGACCTCGGCGTGTTTCATGGCGTGCCCGGCCCGCTTCGCCTCCGCCACGTCGGTGAGGTCGCCGATCGCGAAGACGTGGTCGTGCCCCCGGACGTTGAGGTTCTCCGTGACGGGCACCTCGCCCCGCTCCGTGAGCGCCGTGAGCCGCCCGTCGGCGAGGTACTCGCTGTTGACGCGGACGCCGTGGGCGCGGAACCAGATGTCGGCGGTGATCTCCTCGCCGCCGCCGGTCGTGACGGTGAACGTCCCGGCCCGCCCGGACGGCGTCGCGGGCGGCGCCGCCAGCCCGGTGCCGAGCAGCAGCCGGATGTCCAGCCCGTCGAGCTGGCGGTGCAGTTCCCGGCGCAGCTCGGGATCGAAGCCGGGCATCAGCTGCTCGGCCGGGTCGACGACGGTCACCCGCTTGCGCGGCCAGACCTCCCTGATCTCACCGGCCAGTTCCAGCCCGACCGGCCCGGCTCCGGCGATCAGCACCCGCTCGGCGCCCGCCAGTTCCTCGTGGGTGCGGCGTAGATCGTCCAGCGCGGCATCGGTGGATTCGGCCTCGGGCTTGGCCGGATAGACGTAACTGGACCCGGACGCCAGCACCAGGAAGTCGGCGTCGACGCGCCGTCCCGAGGCGAGGGTCACGCCACCCGTGTCCACCGAGACGGCACGGTCGCGGATCACCGTGCCCCTGGTCATCAGCGCGTCGTAGGGGAAGAACACGTTGCGGGCCCAGCCGGGCCGGGTCAGCGCCCGCAGCGAGCCGGCCGCGTTGACGAACGCGTCCCTGGGCTCGATCAGGACGACGTCGGCCTCGGCGTCCAGCGCCTTGGCGACCGCCGCCCCTCCATACCCTCCGCCGATGACCGCGACGGTTCGACTCATGATCACACGCTCCGCACACATAGGGAAAAGAGTTCGCACTACGAACCATATTAGTTCGCGATACGAACTTCAACTCCGGTGCGGAGTCAGTGTTCGGAGAACGGCCCCTCCCCCGGCTCCATGAAGACCACCGGGACCTCGTTGTCGCGGACGACCCGCCCGAGCACCTCGCCGAGCGCGTTGCGTTCGGCCTCGTCGAGGCCGTCCGCGAGCCGCTCGACCCGCCGGCACGTCTCGGGATAGAACTCGTCGATGAGCGCGCGGCCCTCGGGGGTCAGCGCGACCCGGACCGCCCGCATGTCGGCCGGGTCCGACTCCCGCCGGACCAGGCCGTTGCGCTCCGTCCGGTCCACCAGGCCGGTCAGGCTCGACTTGGCCAGCCCGAGCATCGCGCCCAGCTCGCCCATCCCGCGCGGCTCCATCATCAGCACGCACAGCAGCACCCCCTGCTGCGACGTGATCCCGTGCTCCCGGGCCGACTCCGCGTAGACGGCGTTCACCAGGAACGCGCTCTGCACCAGCGCGCCCACGACCCCGATCCGCTCACCCTCCTGCGTACCCACCCGACCAGCATACCCACAGTTCGCACAACGAACTGATGCCCGCGGCGACGCCGAGGTTGTGGTGCCGAAGGATCTGACGCAGGATCGACAGCCCCGGCCACCACCGACACCCAGAGGGAGTCGCTTGTGCCCGCCAATGTTCCTTTCACACGCCGTGGCCTTCTCGGAGGCGCCGCCGTCGTCATGGGCGGCGTCCTGCTCGGCCCGACGC
>JBOHBY010000333.1:0-1718 GCA_050698635.1 Spirillospora sp. | reverse complement strand
GCGGCGCCGCGTCCCGGCGGCGGGCTGATCGTCACCGTCCGCCTCCCACCCGGCTGAGCCCCGGCGCGCGCCTGAGCCCTACTTGAGCGCGGCCGTCGCCACGGTCGGGTCGCCGTCGTAGTCCATTTCCAGGCCGACGTACTTGCCGTTCCTGCGTCCCGCGACCACGGCGGTGTTGATGAGGGGGACGAGGGCCATGTCGTCCAGCGCCAGCTTCTCGGCCTGCCGGTACAGGTTCGTGCGGTCGCCCGCGGCCTGCGTCCGAAGGCCGGTCGCGATCAGCTCGTCGAACCGGCCGTTCTTCCAGCCGGACAGGTTGAAGTAGGTGTTCTCACTCGTCGCCACCACCGTGCCGCCCAGAAGCGGCCACAGCGCCGAGTAGGCGCTGGCGTAGTCGGGCCCCCACCCGTAGAAGGCCAGGCCGGACGCGTCGTCCGCGACGAGGTCCTTGCGGAACCGCTCGAACTCGCTGAGCGGGGTCACGCGTGCCTCGATCCGCCAGCCGAGGACCGACTGCAACATGCCCCGCACGGTCTCGACCAGCCTCTTGTCGATGGGCGAGTCCCGGTAGTAGAGCCGGACCTGCGACCCTGGCTTGAGCCCCGCCTCCGCGGCCAGCGCCTTGGCCTTCGCAGGGTCCGTGCCGTCGCACGACGGGCACGGGCCGGGCTGCCCGAAACCGGGAATCGCCGCCGAGACGATGCCGTGCGCCGACTTGTAGTGGCCGCCGAACAGCGCGCTGAGCTTCTGCCGGTCGATGGCGTGGGACACCGCCTGCCTGGCCACGTTGGACTTCATCGGCCCGCGCTTCGTGATCGGGACGAGCATCCGCGTGTACGGCGAGGGCCGGGAGACCAGATCGGTCTTCGGCGAGGTGGCGAGCTGGTCGGTGGCGACGGTGTACCAGTCGGCCTCTCCGGCGGTGTAGGCGACGCGTCCCATGGCCGGTTCGCTGCCGAGGCGGATGGCCACCGCGTCGAACTTCGTCCGGCCGAACGCCCAGGTCTCGTTGCGCTCCAGCGAGACCCGCGTGCCCCGCTGGTACTCGCGCAGCTTGAACGGCCCGTTCCCGACGGGCCGCATGTTGAACGACGCGTTGTCGGCCTTGCCCGCGCTCTGCGGCATGGGCATGAACGCGGGCTCGGACAGCCGCGTGACGAAATCGCAGTTGGGGGAGGTGAGCGTGACGTCGAGAGCGGTCGCGGACACCACCTTGACCCCCGACAGCGTGTCGGCCTTGCCGCCGGAGACCTCGGTGAAGCCCTGGACGTCGTTCAGCAGGAAGGAGCCGCCGCCGTCGGACGTCGCCGCGCTGCGCGCCCAGCCGCGGGCGAACGCCTGCGCGTCGACGGGCTCGCCGTTGCTGAACCTCGTCCCGTCCCTGATGAGGATCTTCCAGGCCCGGCAGGACGGGTCCGGCACGATCCGCGTGGCGAGGCGGTTGCGGACGGCGCCGTCCGTGCCGAGTTCGGTCAGGCCGGTGAACAGCTGCTTGGACAGGAACCGTCCGGTCCCGTTGTACACGTGCGACGGGTCGATCTCGCTGCCGGCGGTCGTGGGGCTCGACATCGCGAGCTTGAAGGTGCCGCCCGTCCGGCCGCCGCTGGACGTGCCGGTCGAGCCGCGGTCGTCGTCGAGCAGCCGGGGCGCGAGTATGGTGCCGGCGACCACCAGGGCGACCAGCGCGGCGCCGCCCGCGCTCGCCAGCACGCCGATCC
>JBOHBY010000332.1:0-1572 GCA_050698635.1 Spirillospora sp. | reverse complement strand
CTCCCGTACCTGCGCGGCCGACGACGCGACCTGCCGCAGCATCCCCCCGGGATCGGCCGCCTCGGCCGCCGCCGCGTCGTCCAGCCGCGCGGGATCGAGCCCCGACGTCACGGAGCGGGGGTCCTGGCCTCGTCGACCAGCAGGACGGGAATGTCGTCGCGGACGGGGTAGGCGTAGCCGCACGACCCGGTGCACACCAGCTCGGCGGCCCCCTCGTCGGCGCGCAGGTCGCCGCCGCAGTTGGGACAGGCGAGGATCTCCAGGAGCCAGGAGTCGAGCTTCAACGTCATGGCAGCGTCACTTCTCCCTCTCGGTCAGTTCTCCCGCACCCGGGGTCGCTCTCCCCCGCGGCCGGTCGTCTCTCACGCTCTCGCGCTCTCACGCATTTCACGCTCTCGCGCACCCGGTCACTTCTTCCGGACGAGGGCGAGCACCTCGTCGCGGACCGCCGCGACGGTCGCGCCGTCGCCCGCCTCGGCGTTGAGGCGCAGCAGCGGCTCGGTGTTGGACGGCCGCAGGTTGAACCACCACCCGCCGGACGCGTCGGTCACGGTGAGGCCGTCGAGCTCGTCGACCGCGATCCCGGGCCGTCCGGCGAACGCCTCGCGGACGTTGGCGGTGGCGGCGTCCTGGTCGGCGACCTCGCTGTTGATCTCGCCGGAGGCGGCATAGCGGGTGTACTCGTCGAGCAGCTCCGACAGCGGCCCCGCCTGCTCCCCGAGCGCGGCGAGGACGTGCAGGGCGGCCAGCATGCCGGAGTCGGCGAACCAGAAGTCGCGGAAGTAGAAGTGCGCCGAGTGCTCGCCGCCGAACACCGCGCCCGACTCCGCCATCGTCTGCTTGATGAACGAGTGCCCGACCCGCGTCCGGACCGGCGTCCCGCCGTGCTCGGCGATGATCTCCGGGACGGCCCGCGACGTGATCAGGTTGTGCACGATCGAGGAGCCGGGGTGCTTGGCCAGCTCCCGCGTCGCGACGAGTGCCGTGACCGCGGACGGCGACACGATCTCGCCGCGCTCGTCCACGACGAAGCAGCGGTCGGCGTCGCCGTCGAAGGCCAGCCCGATGTCGGCGCCCGTCTCGCGGACCTTGGCCTGGAGGTCGCGCAGGTTCTCCGGCTCGATCGGGTTGGCCTCGTGGTTGGGGAAGGTGCCGTCCAGCTCGAAGTACAGCGGCACCAGGTCGATCGGGAGGCCCTCGAACACGGGCGGGACGGTGTGGCCGCCCATGCCGTTGCCCGCGTCCACGACGACCTTCAGCGGACGGATCGACGACAGATCGACCAGCGTCTTCAGATGGTCGGCGTAGCCCTTGAGGATGTCGCGGCGCGAGACCGTCCCCGGCTCGCCGTCGTAGGCCGGGACGCCCTTCTCGATCAGGTCGCGGATCTCGGTGAGGCCGGTGTCGCGGCCGACCGGCCTGGCGCCCGAGCGGCACAGCTTCAGCCCGTTGTACCTGGCGGGGTTGTGGCTCGCGGTGAACATCGCGCCGGGCAGGCCGAGGCTGCCGCTGGCGTAGTAGAGCATGTCGGTGGAGCCGAGGCCGGCCTCGATCACGTCCGCGCCCTGGGAC
>JBOHBY010000331.1:0-3193 GCA_050698635.1 Spirillospora sp. | reverse complement strand
ACGCTGACCACGCCGCAGGGGGCGGCGCCGTCCGGGGCGCGGGCGGCGCTGCGGGCGTCGATCACGTCCCAGGGCCGGCCGCTCGGCTCCTGCACGACGTCGGGGCCGGTTCCGGCCGCGAAAGAGCTCACTCTGAGTTGCACGGTGACGGGCAGGCAGTGGCGGGTGTGGATGCGCGCCGCGCTCGACAACCCCGGCTCCTACCCGTACTCGGCGACCGCCCACGTGGTCGGTGAGGCGGTGGACGCGGGCGACGTGCCGAAGCTGCTCGCCCTGGTAGACCGCGAACGCCGCGCCGTCGTGAAGCCGCGGCCGAAGCCGTCCGGATCGTCGCTGCCACCGGAGTCGGGGGCGCCGTCGGGGCGTCCCGAGGTCGCGCAGTCGGTATCACCGTCACGGCCGTGACAGCCGACCGTGGCGGGGGCGGTGCGGTCGAACGCGATTCCGGCTGTCTACACTTCGGGACGTGAACACCACGCCCGTGGGAAGCCGCGGCTCCTCGACGTACTCCGCGCAGCGGCTGGTCAGACGGTTGCACGTCGACCTGTGCCGCCAGCGCAGCAGCCTGTGTTCGGGGTGAACTCGGGGGCCTGTCCAGGTCGTACCACCCGATAGGACCTGCCCGGCTCCGGGGGACCCGCGTGAACCACGCACCGAACGGATATCGGCGGCACCGAGAACCGGACGACGACGCCGGCCGGACCGAGCCGCCGCCGTCCCGGCGACCAGTCCGTTCCCCAATCACACCACCCGAACCCGGACGTACCATGAAGGTAAGCCTAAGTAGCATCATGATCCCGAGCGCCTCCCTCGGGGCGGATGCTGCGCGTCGAAGAGGTGTTCCTCTGTGACCAAACAGGTCCAGCAGCTCGACCGCGTCATCATCCGATTCGCCGGAGACTCCGGCGACGGCATGCAGCTGACCGGCGACCGCTTCACCCAGGAGACCGCCGCGTTCGGCAACGACCTGTCCACGTTGCCGAACTTCCCGGCCGAGATCCGTGCCCCCGCCGGCACTCTCCCCGGCGTTTCCAGCTTCCAACTCCACTTCGCCGACCACGACATCCTCACCCCGGGCGACGCGCCCAACGTCCTGGTCGCGATGAATCCCGCCGCCCTCAAGGCCAACCTCGGGGACCTCCCCCGCGGGGCGGACCTCATCGTCAACACCGACGAGTTCACCAAGCGCAACCTCGCCAAGGTCGGCTACGCGACGAGCCCCGTCGAGGACGACTCGCTCGCCGAGTACCGGGTGCACGCGCTGCCGCTCACCTCGATGACCGTCACCGCCCTCACCGGCTTCGACATCTCCAAGAAGGACGCCGAACGCGCGAAGAACATGTTCGCGCTCGGGCTGCTGTCCTGGCTGTACGACCGCCCCACCGAGGGGACGATCGGCTTCCTGGAGAAGAAGTTCGCCAGCAAGCCCGAGATCATGAAGGCGAATATCGCGTCGTTCCAGGCGGGCTGGTCGTACGGCGAGACCACCGAGGCGTTCTCGGTGCAGTACGAGATCAAGCCGGCCGAGCACGAGCCCGGCCTGTACCGCAACATCACCGGGAACCTCGCGCTGGCGTACGGGCTGGTCGCCGCGGGCGTGCAGAGCGGGCTGCCGATCTTCCTCGGCTCCTACCCGATCACGCCTGCGTCCGACATCCTGCACGAGATCTCCAAGCACAAGCGGTTCGGGGTGCGGACGTTCCAGGCCGAGGACGAGATCGCCGCGGTCGGCGCCGCGCTCGGCGCCTCGTTCGGCGGGTCGCTCGGCGTCACCACGACGTCCGGGCCCGGCATCGCGCTGAAGAGCGAGACGATCGGGCTCGGTGTCGCGACCGAGCTTCCGCTGCTGGTCATCGACGTGCAGCGGGCCGGTCCCTCCACGGGGATGCCGACCAAGACCGAGCAGGCCGACCTGATGCAGGCCATGCACGGCCGCAACGGCGAGGCGCCCGTCCCGATCGTCGCGCCGCAGTCCCCGTCGGACTGCTTCGACGCGGCGCTGGAGGCGGCGCGGATCGCGGTGAAGTACCGCACGCCGGTCATCCTGCTGTCGGACGGCTACCTCGCCAACGGGTCCGAGCCGTGGCGGCTGCCGGACGTCGCGTCACTGCCGAAGATCGAACCGAACTTCGCGACGCCGTCCGACGACGCTTCCGAGGAGGGCGGGTTCCAGCCGTTCCAGCGCGACCCCGACACGCTCGCGCGGCCGTGGGCCGTCCCGGGCACCAAGGGTCTTGAGCACCGGATCGGTGGTCTGGAGAAGGCCGACGGGTCCGGCAACATCTCCTACGACCCGGCCAACCACGACCACATGGTCCGGCTCCGGCAGGCCAAGGTGGACGGGATAGCCAGCGACATCGCCCCGCTCGCCGTGGACGACCCGTCCGGCGCGGCCCGCGTCCTCGTGATCGGCTGGGGCGGCACCTACGGCGCGATCTCCGCGGCCGTCCGGCGTGTCCGCACGGCCGGGCAGCATGTCGCGCAGGCCCACCTGCGGCACCTCAACCCGTTCCCCGCGAACCTGCCCGAGGTGCTGCGCTCCTACGACAAGGTCATCGTCCCGGAGATCAACCTCGGCCAGCTCGCGATGCTGCTGCGTGGCCGGTTCCTCGTCGACGTGATCGGCTACAACCAGGTCCGCGGCCTGCCGTTCAAGGCCGAAGAGCTGCAGGGCGTCATCCAGGATGTGATCGACAGTGAGTGACAACGGAGCCGGCGACAACGGGTCCAACGGAAACGGCGCCGTCAACGCGAACGGGAACGGGAAGACGTTGCTGTCGCTCGTCCCGAAGACCGACGTCAAGCAGACCATGATGGACTTCAAGACCGACCAGGAGGTGCGCTGGTGCCCCGGGTGCGGCGACTACGCGATCCTCGCGGCGGTCCAGTCGTTCCTGCCCGAGCTCGGGCTGCGCCGCGAGAACATCACGTTCATCTCCGGCATCGGCTGCTCGTCGCGGTTCCCGTACTACATGAACACCTACGGGTTCCACTCGATCCACGGCCGCGCGCCCGCGATCGCTACGGGGCTCGCGACGTCGCGCCCCGACCTGTCGGTGTGGGTCGTGACGGGCGACGGCGACGCGCTGTCGATCGGCGGCAACCACCTGATCCACGCGCTGCGCCGCAACGTCAACCTGAAGATCCTGCTGTTCAACAACCGGATCTACGGCCTGACCAAGGGCCAGTACTC
>JBOHBY010000330.1:0-3067 GCA_050698635.1 Spirillospora sp. | reverse complement strand
TCGCGGTGGTCATCGCGGGCCCTCCGTCCCTGCGGGGCCGGCCGCGGGCCCGGCGACGGCCTCGGGCACGGGCGCGTTCCCCGCGCCTGCTTCCATGTGGGGGGACGACCCCCCACTCCCCCCGGCACCAGCGCCGTATTCGACGCTCTCGCGTGTCAGTTCCATGAACGCGGCCTCCAGCGAGCCGCGTTTCGGCGTGAGCTCATGCAGGACGACTCCTTCGGCGGCGGCGAGCTCCCCGACGCGGGGCGCCTCCATGTGGGTGATGGTCAGCACGCCGTCCTCGTCGGGCCTGACCTTGGCGCCCTCGCCGACCAGGACGTCGGCGAGCCGCGCGGCCTCGGGACTGCGGACGGTCACCATCTTCTCGGTACTGCGCTCGATGAACTCCTCGGTGGAGCAGTCGGCGATGAGCCTGCCGCGCCCGATGACGATGAGGTGCTCGGCGGTGACGGCCATCTCGTTCATGAGGTGGCTGGACACGAACACGGTCCGCCCCTCGGCGGCGAGGTGCTGCATCAGGGTGCGGATCCAGACGATGCCCTCCGGGTCGAGGCCGTTGACGGGCTCGTCCAGGATCAGCACGGACGGGTCGCCGAGCAGCGCGGCGGCGATGCCGAGCCGCTGCCCCATGCCGAGGGAGAAGCCCCCGGCGCGCTTGCGGGCGGCCTCGGTGAGGCCGACGAGCTCGACGGCCTCCTCGACGCGCTTCCGGCCGATCCCCTGGGTCTGCGCGAGGCACAGCAGGTGGTTGTAGGCGCTGCGGCCGGTGTGGACGGCCCGCGCCTCCAGCAGCGCGCCGACCACCCGCAGCGGCGCGGGCAGGTCGGTGTAGTGGACGCCGTCGATCCGGGCGTCGCCGCGGTCGGGCCGGTCGAGGCCGAGCAGCAGCCGCATCGTGGTCGACTTCCCGGCGCCGTTCGGGCCGAGGAACCCGGTCACCCGGCCCGGCGCGACGGCGAAGGACAGATCGTCGACGGCGGTCTTGTCGCCGTAGCGCTTGGTGAGGTTCTCCGCCTCGATCATGCACACATCCTGCGTGGTTCGTTTCCGGAATTTCGTGATCAGAATCACGGTAGTGCCCCTGGCGGCATGCCCGGATCCTCCGTGAAGCGGATCCGCCTCCGCCCTTCGTAGGGTCCCCCACCCACAAGCCGCCCGCGTCCGCCCGGCGTGTGCTACGCGACCGATGAGTAGGCGACGACGCCGCGGCGCATGGTGTCCATGGCACGGCGGGCCATCTTGCGGATGTGGCTGTTCGGCGGGGCCGCGTCGGCGACCTGCCCGAGCAGGTCGAGGAGCTGCTTCACGGCCCGGACGAAGTCGCCGGCGGTCAGGTCGCTTTCGAGGAGGACCTCGTCGAGGTCGTCGCCCTTGGCCCATCGGTACGCCGTCCACGCGAACCCGAGGTCGGGCTCGCGCAGGAACGACACGCGGTTGTCGCGTTCGACGGCGTCCAGCTCGCCCCACAGCCGCACCATCGCGGCCAGGGCGTCCTGCGCGGGCCCGGCGGGGGTGCGGGGCGGGGCGGCGTCGTCGGGCTGGCGCGACTCGTACACCAGCGCGGACACGCACGCGGCGAGCTCGGCCTGGTCCAGCTTGTCCCACAGCCCTTCGCGCAGGCTCTCGGCGGTGAGTAGGTCGAGCTCGTTGTAGATCTGCCCGAGCCGGCGGCCCTCCTTGGTGACCGAGTCGCCCTCCAGGTAGCCGAGCTGCTGCAGGACGGCGCAGACCCGGTCGAACGTCCGGGCGATGACCTGCGAGCGGCCCTCGACGCGGCGGCGGAGCTGCTCGGTCTCACGGTCGAGGCGGTGGTACCGCTCGGCCCAGCGGGCGTGCTCCTCCCGCTTGTCGCAGCCGTGCACGGGATGGCGGCGCAGTTCGGCGCGCAGGTCGGTGATCTCCGCGTCGTCGACGGCCGCCGAGTCGCCGCGGGACCGCTTACGGCCGCGGACGTCGTCGGGCACCTTCGCGCGGAGCGTGGACGCCAGGTCACGCCGGTCCTGCGGGTTGCGGGGGCTGAACGACTTCGGAATCCGGATCCGCTCGACGGGCTCCACGGCGCGGGGGAAGTCCTGGATCGACAGGCGCTGCACCGACCGGTTGATCGTCAGGACGAGCGGCGCGGGCCCGTCCGAACGGCGCCCGACACCCGGGTCGAGGACGACCGCGAGCCCCGACCGCCGCCCCGACGGCACCAGGATCACATCACCCGGCCGCAGGTGCTCCAGCGACTTGGCGGCCTCGGCGCGGCGGGCCCCGGCTCGTTCGCGCGACAGCTCCGCCTCCCGGTCCGACAGGCGGCGGCGCATCGCCGCGTACTCCATGAAGTCGCCGAGATGGCACTCGGCGGCCTTGGCGTACCCGTCGAGGGCCTCCTCGTTCTTGTGCACCTGCCGGGCCAGGCCGACGACGGCCCGGTCGGCCTGGAACTGCGCGAACGACTCCTCCAGCAGCGTCCGGGCGCGCTCGTTCCCGACGGCGCCGACAAGGTTCACGGCCATGTTGTACGACGGGCGGAAGCTGGAGTTCAGCGGGTAGGTGCGGGTCCCGGCGAGCCCGGCGACGGACGCGGGCTCCACGTTCGGCCCCCACACCACCACGGCGTGGCCCTCCACGTCGATGCCGCGCCGCCCGGCCCGCCCGGTGAGCTGCGTGTACTCGCCGGGCGTCAGGTCGACGTGCGCCTCACCGTTCCACTTGTCGAGCTTCTCGATCACGACGGTGCGGGCGGGCATGTTGATGCCGAGCGCGAGCGTCTCCGTCGCGAACACCGCCTTGATCATCCCGCGGGTGAACAGCTCCTCGACGATCTCCTTGAAGGTCGGGAGCATCCCGGCGTGGTGGGCGGCGACGCCGCGCTCCAGCGCGGCCAGGAAGTCGCCGTAGCCGAGGACGCGGAGGTCTTCGGGGGAGATGTCGGCGGTGCGCAGCTCGGCGTGCGCGCGGATCTCCTCCGCCTCCTCCTTGGACGTCAGCCGGATCCCGTTGTGCAGGCACTGCAGGACGGCGGCGTCGCACCCGGCGCGGCTGAAGATGAACGTGATCGCCGGGAGCAGCCCGGCGC
>JBOHBY010000329.1:0-2480 GCA_050698635.1 Spirillospora sp. | reverse complement strand
GAGAGGACTTGATCGCTCATGACACCGGGGTCTCAAGCCTGACGTGGTTGTCGTCGGAGTTCTGCTCTTGCACCGAGGAGTAGGCGCTGGCCAGGAACCGCACCGAGCCCTTGGCGGACAGAGGGATCTTGACCGTCACCGTGAACGTGCGCTGGTCTCCGCCGCCGATCTCGGAGTAGTCGCAGGCGCCGATGAAGTAGCCGTAGTCGCAGGCCCCGGTGCCCTTGACCCCGGTGACCACCTGCTGGTCGTAGGGGATGCCGGAGGCCTTGACGTTCCGGAAGGCGGTGGAGCCGGTGTTCGCGACGGTGATGGAGTAGATGGCGGGGCGCCCGGGAACGATCTTCGTCATCGCCTTGGCCGAGGTCGCGAGGTTGGCGGGCTTCGGCCCTCCGGGCGGGTCGGTCGGTGTGGCGGGGCCGTCGGCGAGCGCCTTGAGGGCGGCCTGGTCTCCGTTGAAGGCGTTCTGGTCACCAGGGAACGTGCCGGCGTTGGCGTACTGCCAGATGGTGTGGGTGGCCCAGCCGGCCGGAAGTTCACCGACGCTGCTTCCCCACCGCGCGAGCCAGAGCGGGCTGGCGCCGAAGCCCGCGTTGTTGCCGGTGCAGTCGCGCCACCAGCCTGTGGTGGTGTAGATGGCCGGCGCGCGGCCGGTCCGCTGGCGGTAGCGGTCGCTGAAATCGCGGACCCAGGCCGCGGCCTGGGGCTGGGTGAGGTCGTAGCAGGCGTTGAGACCGTTGATGTCGCCGTAGGGGTTGGCCTCGATGTCGAGCGCGCCGGGCAGCGTCCCGCCGTCCTTCGTCCAGCCGCCCCCGTGGTCGACGAAGTAGTCGGCCTGAGCGGCGCCGGTGGATTCGTGGGGCTGGGCGAAGTGGTAGGCGCCCCGGATGAGGCCCGCCTGCCGGGAGCCGCTGTACTGGCCGGCGTAGGACGGGCTGATGTAATTGATGCTCTCGGTGGCCTTCACGTAGGCGAACCTCCCGCCCTTGGCCTTGACGCCGGGCCAGTCGACGTTTCCCTGCCAGTTGCTCACGTCCAGGCCCAGAACCTGCTGGTTTCCCGCGAGCGTGCGCGGCGCCGGCCGTCGTTGCGGGGCCAGGCCCGAACCGGCGCCCGGGAAACCCTGACCGGGGACCAGCCGGGGATTGCCGGGCGGGGGTGTGGGGTCGGCGCTCGCCACAGCCACGAACGAGAGTGTCGTTCCTGCGATGATCGTGCCCAATGCGAAGGGGACCGTGCGGTTCATCGATGTTCCTCACAAGTGTCCGTGCGTGTTCGTGCAGGCCATGAAGTTATGGAGGAACGAAGACTGAGGAATCTGTCATCTATCAGCACATCTGGAACGGACGCGGCTCGGCTAGCGTGAGGATCATGCTGAGGGGACGCCGCGCGGAGCAGTCCGTCATCGATGAACTGCTCGACAACGCCCGTTCGGGAATGAGCGGCGCGCTGATCGTGCGCGGCGATCCCGGCATCGGTAAGACGGCGCTCCTGGACTACGCGGCGGATCGGGCCGAGGGCCTGCGGATGCTGCGCGCGGACGCCGCCGAATCGGAGGCGGAACTGCCGTTCGCGGCTCTGCACCTGCTGCTGCGGCCGGCGCTCAGCCGGTCGGACGTGCTTCCCGGTCCCCAGCGCCACGCGGTCGAGGCGGCTTTCGGCCTGCGTGCCAACGAGCACTGGGACCGCTTCCTGGTCGGCCTGGCCACGTTGTCGCTGCTGTCGGAACTGGCGGAGAAGGAACCGCTGCTCTGCATCGTGGACGACGCCCACTGGCTGGACCAGGCGTCCGCCCAGGCCCTGACGTTCGCGGCCCGGCGGCTGGACGCCGAAGGGATCGCTTTGCTCATCGCCACCCGCGGCGGAGCCGACGGCCTCCCCGCCCAGGTGCTGCCCGAGCTCCGGCTCACCGGGCTGCCCGAGGACGAGGCGACCGCCCTGCTCGCTGAACGCGATGACGACCTCACGTCCACAGCCCGTTCCAGAGTCGTCGCCGAGGCACGCGGAAACCCGCTCGCTCTCCTGGAACTCCCCGCCGTCATGGCGGCCGGACCCCGAGACGGGCCGCCCTCGGCGGATCCGCTTCCCCTGACCGAACGGCTCGAACTGGCCTTCCACGATCGGGTCAGCAGGCTGCCCGACGGCACCCGGACTCTGCTGCTGGTCGCCGCCGCCGAGGGCACCGGGAACCTCGACGTCGTGCTGCGCGCGGCCGCGACGTTCGGCGGGACGGGCACCGCTGACCTGCCGCCGGCGGAACGAGCGGGTCTGATCCGGCTCGGTGAGCGCGACCTGAGCTTCCGCCATCCCCTGGTCAGGGCCGCGATCTACCAGCGGGCGCCCCTGGACCACAGGCGCGCCGCACATCGCGCGCTCGCCGCCTCGCTGGACACCCCCGACGGCGCCGACCGCCGCGCCTGGCACCTCGCCGCGGCCGCGACCGCCCACGACGAAGGCGTGGCGGCCGAACTGGAGCGCAC
>JBOHBY010000328.1:0-1594 GCA_050698635.1 Spirillospora sp. | reverse complement strand
GCTGTCGGCGGTGGAGCTGCGTAATGCGTTGCGTGGTGAGACGGGTTTGCGGTTGCCCGCGACGCTGGTGTTCGACTATCCGACGTCGCGTGCGGTGGCGGGTTTCCTGGATGGGGAGATCGCCGGGACGGGCGGCGTTGTCGCGGCTCCGGCCTCGGCGGGGCGGGTCCCGGTGGATGACGATCCGGTGGTGATCGTGGGGATGGCGTGCCGCTATCCCGGCGGCGTCGGGTCCCCGGACGACCTGTGGCGGTTGGTGGCCGACGGGGTGGACGCCGTGTCGGGGTTCCCGGTCGACCGTGGCTGGGACGTGGAGGGCTTGTACGACCCGGTGCCGGGTCGTGCGGGTAGGAGCGTCGCGCGTGAGGGCGGGTTCGTGTATGACGCGGCGGAGTTCGACGCGGATTTCTTCGCGATTTCGCCGCGTGAGGCGGCTGATACCGATCCGCAGCAGCGGTTGTTGCTGGAGGCGTCGTGGGAGGCGTTGGAGCGGGCCGGGATTGATCCGTCGTCGTTGCGGGGGAGCGCGACGGGCGTCTTCGCCGGACTCATGTACCACGACTACGCGCTGGACACCGACGCCGCCAGTACCAGCGGCGGCAGCCTCGTCACCGGTCGGGTCGCCTACGCGCTGGGCCTCGAAGGCCCGGCCGTAACCCTGGACACGGCATGCTCGTCGTCGCTGGTCGCGCTGCATTGGGCGGCTCAGGCGCTGCGTTCTGGTGAGTGTTCGCTGGCGTTGGCCGGTGGTGTGACCGTGATGTCCACGCCGGGAATGTTCGTCGAGTTCAGCCGCCAGCGCGGGCTCTCGGCGGAAGGCCGCTGCAAGTCGTTCGCGGCTTCGGCGGACGGCGCCGGATGGGCCGAGGGCGTCGGCGTGCTCCTGGTGGAGCGGCTGTCGGACGCTCGCCGCAACGGCCACCCCGTGCTCGCGGTCGTGCGCGGCAGTGCGATCAACCAGGACGGCGCGTCCAACGGACTGACCGCGCCGAACGGTCCCTCCCAGGAGCGGGTGATCCGCCAGGCCCTGGCCGTCGCGGGACTGGACACGAACGACATCGACGCCGTGGAGGCGCACGGGACGGGGACACGGCTCGGCGACCCGATCGAGGCGCAGGCGCTGCTCGCCACGTACGGGCGTGACCGGGAGCCGGAACGTCCGCTGTGGCTCGGTTCGATCAAGTCGAACATGGGTCACGCGCAGGCGGCAGCGGGCGTGGCCGGGATCATCAAGATGGTCGAGGCGATGCGTCACGGCGTCCTGCCCAAGACCCTGCACGTGGACGAGCCCACCCCGCACGTCGACTGGTCGGCGGGCGCGGTGGAGCTGCTGACCGAGACGCGCGAATGGCCGGTCAACGGGCATCCGCGCCGGGCCGGAGTGTCGTCGTTCGGGATCAGCGGGACGAACGCGCACGTGATCCTGGAGGAGGCCCCCGCCGAAGAGCCAGCCGCCGGGGACGGCGAGACGACAGGCGGCGGCGCGGTGCCGTGGATCATCTCCGGCAAGTCGGCGGAGGCCCTGCGCGGACAGGCGGAGAGGCTGCGCACGCATCTCGCGGAGCACCCGGAGCTCTCCCCGGTGGACGTCGGC
>JBOHBY010000327.1:0-3221 GCA_050698635.1 Spirillospora sp. | reverse complement strand
CGGCCGCGGCCTGCTGGTCGTCGGCGCGATCAGCGACGCGTGGGGCTGGGCGCGGCTCGCCACCGGAGGGAAGGCCGTCTGGGCGGCCTTCGACCTGCGGGTCAGCCCTCCGGCGCCGCCGGAACCTGCTCCTGCGCACGCTCCGTCCGGACCGCGGGACGCTCAAGCTCGCTGAGGAAGTCCTGCGCCCAGCGGTCGACGTCGTGCTCGATGACGCGGCGGCGCATCGTGCGCATCCGCCGCGCCTGGTCGGCGGGCTCGGCGTCCAGCGCGTCGAGCAGTGTCTCCTTGAGCCCGTCGATGTCGTACGGGTTGACCTGGAACGCGCCGCGTTTGAGTTCGGCGGCGGCGCCGGTGAACTCGCTGAGCACGAGCGCGCCGCGCAGGTCCTTGCGGCACGCCACGTACTCCTTGGCGACGAGGTTCATGCCGTCCCGCAGCGGTGTGACGACCATCACATCGGCGGCGAGGTAGAGCGCGGTCAGCTCGGCACGGTCATACGAACTGTGCAGATAGTGGATGACCGGAAATCCGATTTCTCCGTATTCGCCGTTAATGCGGCCGACCTGCTGCTCGATCTCCTCCCGGAGCAGCTGGTACTGCTCGACCCGCTCCCGGCTCGGGGTCGCGATCTGCACGAGCACGGCCTGGCCCGGCTTGAGGCGGCCGTCCCCGAACAGCTCCCCGAACGCCTGCAGCCGCTGCGTGATGCCCTTGGTGTAGTCGAGCCGGTCCACGCCGAGCAGGACGGTCGCGTCGCCCAGGTCGGCCCTGATCTCCCGCGAGCGCTCCTGGACGTCCGGGTTCTCCACCAGGTCGTTCAGCTCGCCCACGTCCACGGAGATGGGGAACGCGCGGGCCCGGACGACCCGGTCGTCCCAGAACACGTCCTGCTTGACGTAGCGGGCCTCCAGGAGCCGCCGGCACAGGCGCACGAAGTTGGCCGCGGCGCCCGGAAGCTGGAAGCCGACCAGGTCGGCGCCGAGCAGCCCCTCCAGGATCTGCCGCCGCCACGGCAGCTGCCAGAACAGCTCCAGCGGCGGGAACGGGATGTGCAGGAAGAAGCCGATGCGCAGGTCGGGACGCAGCTCGCGCAGCATCCGCGGGACGAGCTGGAGCTGGTAGTCCTGCACCCAGACGACCCCGTCCGGCGCCGCGACCCGCGCCGCCGCCTCCGCGAACCGCCTGTTCACCTGGACGTAGGCGTCCCACATCGAGCGGTCGTAGACGGGCGGCGCGACGACGTCGTGGTACAGCGGCCAGAGGGTGGCGTTGGAGAAGCCCTCGTAGTAGAGCTCCACCTCACGCGCGGACTGCGCGATGGGGTGCAGCGCCATGCCGTCCTCCTCGAACGGCTCCAGGCTCTCGTCGGGCGCGCCCGTCCAGCCGATCCAGGTGCCCTTCCTGCGCCGCATCACCGGGGCGATGGCGCTGACCAGGCCGCCCGGGCTGCGCCGCCAGCGCGGGACACCGTCCGCGCCGACGGTCCGGTCGACCGGAAGCCGATTGGCCACCACAACGAACTCACTACCGCGCACCACTGCGACCCGCCTCTCCAGGAACTCCCAGTGATCACATGCCCAGAAACGGACATCAGGAACATCTTGTCACTTCGACGTTAAGGCGAGATGTCCTGAAAAGACCGGTGTCAGGACACGGGGCGGCCATCCGGGGGGATTGGAGCGAACCATATTCCTTTCTGGGCAGGTAACTCAGGTTTACCCGGCCGTCATGTAGGGCGTGACCGGGACAAAAGAGTTATCTAGATCACACTTGTTCAACTCGGGAACCGGTGTCGGCGAGGTGGCGGGCTCTCCGGCGCGCGCGAGGTCGCGGGCGTCGCGGAGGTCGTCCCGGAGGCCCCGGAGCCGCAGGGCGTCCGTGTGCGGCGGCTCCAGGGCCTCCAGGCAGCGCCGGAGCCGCCGCGCGAGGCGGAAGTCCCGGTGGACGGACGGCCCCGCGAGACGCGCCTCCAGGGAGGCGTGCTCGGCGATGATCGCCTCCAGCCCGTCCACGCCCATGGCGCCAGGATCCCAGCAAACCGGGATCCCGCACCACCGGGCGGTGGACGGGCCGGGCGAACGGGCCGGCGGGCCCAGGGGCGGAGGGCCTCGCCGACCTGGAGGCCGGGCCGGGTCAAGATGGGGGTGGGACCCGGTCCGGCGTGGTCAGGACGGAGCAGGGGCGGGGTGGAGGCGGGGTGGGGTCAGGCCGGGATGGACTCGCGGTCTGTGGTGTTCTCGCCGCGGCGGCCCCAGATGACGCCGTCGAGCGAGAACCGTCCCGCGCCCGTACCGGCGAGGAGCAGCGCGCCCCCGGCGAGGACCATCACGTACTCGTAGCCGCCCTTGTCGAGGAAGAAGCCCTGGTCCATGTGGACGTACCAGAACGCGCCCGCCATGTTCGCGGCGATCAGCACGGCGGCGAGCGGGACCAGGAGCCCGATGATGAGCGCGATGCCGCCGATGAGCTCGACGTAGGTGGCGAAGACGGCGGCGGCGTCGGGCAGCGGGATGCCGAGCTCGTCGAAGCCCGCGGCGGTCTTGGCGTGACCGGCGTCGGCGAACTTCTTCCAGCCGTGCACGACGAAGATCGCGCCGATGGCCAGGCGTCCGATGAGGAGGCCCGTGTCGGACAGAACGGAGGGCCGGCGGGGTGGGAGCATGCCTCGGTCTCCTCTATTTGAAGGTTCAAATATGAACCTCTCCGACGCTAGCATTTGATTCAAATCCAGACCATTTTGAAATTTCGGCCGGTGTTCGAGCCAACTAGAATCACCAGGCCACCTAGAATCGCGGCATGAACCAACACCGCGACGCCCTCGCACCACGGGAGCTGCGCGCCTGGATGGCCTTCCTGGCCGCCGGCCATCTGATCGACCACGAGATCGAGCGGCAGCTCAAACGGGAGGGCGGGCTCTCCCACGCCGAGTTCGAGGTGCTGGTCGGGCTGAGCCTCGCCGAGGACAACCGGCTGCGGATGTCGGACCTGGCGCGCGTGGTGATGGTGTCGAAGAGCCGCTTGACGTACCAGGTCACGCAGCTCGAACGGGCCGGGCTCGTGCGCCGGGCCGGCAACGAGACCGACCGTCGGTCGGTGTGGGCGGAGCTGACCGACGAGGGCGCGGCGGTGCTGGCGAAGGTCCGGCCGGGGCACCGGCGCGTCGTCCGCGAGACGCTGATCGAGGTGCTGGCCCCGGAGGAGATCGACCTGCTCGGCGA
>JBOHBY010000326.1:0-2666 GCA_050698635.1 Spirillospora sp. | reverse complement strand
GCGTGCGGCGTGCGGCGTGCGGCGTGTGGCGTGTGGCGTGTGGCGCCGGTCAGGTGGTCAGAGGGCGCCTGGCAGCCGGGCCGGGCAGCCGGGTTCGCAGCGTTCGGAATGCCGCGCCACGCGGCGGGCGTACGAGCCGAGCCTGCGGCGCAGCATGGCGCGCGTGACCGGCCCGGTCCCCGGCAGCCCGTCGTACGCGCCGCGCCAGCGGATCAGAGTGCCCGCGGAATGCGGCTCCAGCGTGATGTCGGCCCGGAAGCGGCGCGGCCCGGCCGAGGCGAGGACGACGAAGGCGGCGAGCGCCGTGTACTTCACCAGCGCCGTGTAGCCGTAGTGCCGTGGCGGGTCCCAGGCCACGACCTCCTCGCGCCGCGGCGGGACGTACCGGACGGCCCCGATCCCGTTCGGATGCCCCTCGCCCGCGGACTCCCGCCGCGCGCGCGTCCAGAACCGGCCGCCCCACTCGCCCCACGCCTCGGCCACGCACAGATGCTTGAAGATCACTTCCGGCGCGGCACGGGAGGTGGCGGTGGCCTCGACCTCCTGTGCCCTGATGATCCCATGCGGCATGTCAACCCCCCGAGTTCCGTCACATGGGGGTACATGCCCGATCTGGCCCCGATTACGGCCTGTAAGAAAACGTATTTAGAAAGTGACCGCCAAGAGTCCGTGTGGCAGGCGATGGTTAGGCGGTGTCGATGACCTGGAACGTCTCGGCCAGCCGGCCCTCCGGGAGCCCCGCCGACGCGGCGTTGGCCGCCATCCAGCCGCGCAGCATCTCCGTCAGCCCGTCGCCCATGTGCCCGGTCTGGCTGGCGTGCGCCCGCAGCGCGTTCAGCTTCCGGTCGAACTGCTCGGTGACGTCGATGTGGTGGTTCACGGCGGGTCCGCCGGTGGTCCACACCTCGCGTGCCGTCCAGGCTTCGAGGCCCTCGTCGGCGAGCAGTTCGGGGAACGCGTACGGGTTGCGCGCGTCCGGGTAGACGGCGTCGAGCGTGGCCGAGCCGACCGCCCGGTGGTCGGGGTGGCTCGGGTAGATCCGCTCGTAGTTGCGCTCGGCGCTCGACGTCAGCACCCGGTCGGGCCGCACCTGCCTGATCACCCGGGCGATGTCGCGGCGCAGCTCCAGCGTGGTCTCCACCCGGCCGTCCGGATAGCCGAGCCACCGGACGTCGCTCACCCCGACGCACTTGGCCGCCGCGCGCTGTTCCTCGCGCCGCAGCGCGGCCATCTCCGCGCGGCTGACGTCGTCGTCGAACCCGCCCGCGTCGCCGTCGGTGACCAGGAGGTACACGACCTCGATGCCCTGGTCCGTCCAGCCCGCCACCGTTCCCGCGGCGCCGAAGTCGACGTCGTCGGGATGCGCCAGCACGGCAAGGATCCGCTGCGGCTCACCGTCTTCCAGAACGTTGGTCACGGTTTCAACGATAAGGACCCTGGACGGCAACCGGTACACCGCCGGACCCCTCAGAACGCCCGGACCGCTCAGAACGACTGGAGGGACGCCAGCAGCCGCTCCTGGAACGCGGGCACGTCGCTGCCGACCGCGACCTTGACCGGACGGCGGACGTCCTCGGCGGGCAGCGAGCGGGCGTCCCACACGGTCGTGCCGCGCGTCAGCTCCCCGCGCAGCTCCACCCGGACGGGACGATGCGCGTACTCCCCGAGGCCCGGGTCGACGGCCAGCATCGCGGCGAGCGCGTCGTGGATGACGGCGCCGCGTCGGCGGAGCGTCGGCGTGTAGGCGTCGGTGTAGAACTCCAGGACGCGGGCGGCGAACCGGGTGACCGGGGTGTCGTGCGCGGCCAGCCGGTCCAGCCAGTCGTCGTGGACGGCGGTCGGGTGGGTGGCGTCCAGTGGGACCAGCACGACCGGCCAGTCCGCCGCGAAGACCAGGTCGGCGGCCTCGGGATCGTGCCAGATGTTCGCCTCGGCGTGCGTCGTGATGTTGCCGGGATGGTCGAACGCCCCGCCCATGACCACGACCTCCTTGATCAGCGACGGCAGCTCCGCGTCCAGCAGCAGCGCCGTGCCCAGGTTCGTCAGCGGGCCCGTCGCGAGGAGCGTCAGCTCGCCGGGCATCGCGCGCGCCAGCCGGACGATCTGCGCAGCGGCCGATTCGGCGACAGGCCGTCCCACCGGTTCGGGGAGGTTCGTGTCGCCCAGGCCGTCGGTGCCGTGCCAGTCGACCGCGTAGTGGACGTCCTGCGCCATCGGCCGGTCGGCCCCCACCGCGACCGGCACCCCCTGACCACCCGCCTTGACGCCCGCCTTGACGCCCGCCTTGAGGCCGGCCGCTTCGAGGACGCGGAGCGTGTTCAGCGCGCCGGTCAGCGGATGGACGTTGCCGTGGACCGTCCCGACCCCCACCAGTTCCGCCTCGCCCGCCTGGACGAGGGAGGCCAGGTACAGCAGCGTCATCGCGTCATCGATACCGGTGTCGCAGTCGTACAGGAAGGTGGGTGCATTCGTCACAGAAGCAACCTATACGGCCGGAAAGCCCGACGCGGTGATCGGCGATTGGGCCTGGGACATGGGCGCGCACCAGGGTAGAGCTGAGACATGCGCAAACTCATCAACGCCCCGGCGGACGTGGTCTCCGACGCGCTGCGCGGCCTGGCCGCCGCGCATCCCTCGCTGAAGGTCGACCCGTCCGGCGGGACGGT
>JBOHBY010000325.1:0-1817 GCA_050698635.1 Spirillospora sp. | reverse complement strand
GGTACTACCTGGCCGCCGCGGGACGCGGGCTCGTCCCGCACGCTGAGGGCGTCGACAACCCGTCCACCACCGGCCGCCTCCTCGTGGCGCCCGGCCGCCGGACCGCCCCCGTCACCCTCACCGCCCGCTGACCCCGCCCGCTGACATCGCCCGTTGACCGCGACCCGCGTCAGCGTGCGCTTACCCGGATCGGGCACACTGGAGGCCGAACCACGTTCAGGGAGTCGCTGATGGGCAACGGGCCCCTCTCCGGAGTACGGGTGATCGAGCTGGCCGGGATCGGCCCCGGGCCGTTCGCCGCGATGCTGCTGGCCGACCTCGGCGCCGACGTCGTCCGCGTGGACCGCGCCTCGGCCGTCCGCGACGGCGCCGCGACCGGCGGCACCGACTTCACCAACCGCGGCAAGCGGTCCATCGCGATCGACCTCAAGAACGAGCGCGGCAGGGAGGTCGTGCTCCGCCTGGTGGAGAGGTCCGACGTGCTCATCGAGGGGTTCCGGCCCGGGGTCACCGAGCGGCTCGGCCTCGGCCCGGACGACTGCCTCGCCCGCAACCCGCGCCTCGTCTACGGACGCATGACCGGCTGGGGCCAGGAGGGGCCGCTGTCCTCGTCCGCCGGGCACGACGTCGCCTACATCGCCGTCACCGGCGCCCTGCACGCCATCGGCCGCGCGGACGGCCCGCCGCAGGTCCCGATCAACCTCCTCGGCGACTTCGCGGGCGGCAGCATGTACCTCGTCGTCGGCGTGCTCGCCGCGCTGCTGGAGTCCCGGGCCGGCGGGCGCGGCCAGGTCGTCGACGCCGCCATCGTGGACGGCGCCGCGCACCTGTCCACGTTCGTCCACGGCTTCCTCGCCGGCGGCCTCTGGGAGGACCGGCGCGGCGTCAACATGCTCGACACCGGCGCCCCCTGGTACGACGTGTACGAGACGTCCGACGGCCGGCACATGGCCGTCGGCGCCATCGAGCCGCAGTTCTACGCCGAGTTCGTCCGCCTCCTCGGCCTCGGCGGCGAGGACCTGCCCGGCCAGCACGACCGCGCCGCCTGGCCCGCCCTCCGCGACCGCTTCGCCGCCGTCTTCCGGACGAAGACCCGCGACGAGTGGACGGAGATCTTCGTCCCGAGCGACGCCTGCGTGGCGCCCGTCCTGTCCATGGGCGAGGCCACCGAACACCCCTACAACACCTCGCGCGACGTCTTCCCAGCCCTCGCGGGCCACCGCCAGCCCGCCCCCGCGCCCCGCTTCTCCCGCACCCCCGCCGAGACCGACGGCGTGCCCGTCCTCCCCGGCGGCCAGACCCGCGCCATCCTCGACGACCTCGGCTTCGACGACGCCGAGTCCCTCCTCAAGGAAGGCGCGGTGGCCCAGGCCTGACCCTGTTTGCGGACAGGATCAGCCGACGGCGTCCGCCACGGCGGCCGACCAGAGGGCCAGGCCGTCGTCGATCTGCGCCTCGGTGACGATCAGCGGCGGGATCATCCGGACGACGTTGCCGTACGCGCCGCAGGTCAGCAGCAGCAGGCCCCGGTCGGCGGCGGCCTTGTGCGCCCGCTGCGCCGTCTCGGGGTCGGGCTCGCCGCCAGGGGTCGTGAACTCGGCGGCCTGCATCAGGCCGAGGCCGCGCACGTCCCCGATCGACGGGTGGTCGGCGGCGACCTTGCGGAGCCCGTCGTTCAGCCGGGCGCCCTGCCGGGCCGCGTTGCCGACGAGGTCCTCGTCCTGGACGACCCGCAGCGTCGCGAGCGCGGCGGCGCAGGAGACCGCGTTGCCGCCGTAGGTGCCGCCCTGCGAGCCCGGCCGGGCCCGGTCCATCAG
>JBOHBY010000324.1:0-10263 GCA_050698635.1 Spirillospora sp. | reverse complement strand
GTGACGCACTCATAGAGAACCTTCACCGCCAGCAGCTCAACCCGCTGGAGGAGGCCGCCGCATACCAGCAGCTGCTGCAGGACTTCGGCGCCACCCACGAGCAGCTCGCCGGACGCATCGGCCGGTCGCGCCCGCACATCACCAACACGCTCCGCCTGCTGAACCTGCCGCCGGGCGTCCAACGCCGTGTCGCCGCGGGAGTGTTGTCGGCCGGTCATGCCCGTGCGCTCCTCTCGCTCGACAGCGTCGAGGCGCAGGAGCACCTGGCGCAGCGGATCGTCCAAGAAGGACTCTCCGTTCGTGCCCTCGAAGAGCTCATCGCGCTCCGCGAGGTCGACGAACCAAAGGCTCCGCGTCAGGGACGCCGCAAGAAGCCGGTCGCGCCTGGACTCAAGGAGCTGGCCGACCGCCTGTCCGACCGTTACGAGACCAAGGTCCGGGTGGACATGGGCCGCAACAAGGGCAAGATCGTGGTCGAGTTCGCCACTCTTGAGGACCTGGACCGCATCATCAAATCCATGGTCCCGGACGAGGAGGACGGCGGCGGCGACAACGCCTGACGCCCCGAATCCTCGAGCGCCCCGGCGGTCCCAGGTGGCCCTTCCGGGGCGCTTCGCTTTGCTGAGCCGAATGTGTTTCCCGTGAAACATCCGCTGCTCCGCTCCTCCGCTGTCCCGCCGCTCGGCTGTCCCGCCGCTTCGGGCTGGCGACACGCCTTTGCGACGGCTGGCTGTGAACTCCCCCGTTTCAGGAGATGTCCTCCACACCTCCGTGTCGCAGGCGCCGATGGAACCCTCACTGGCGACGGTCCGCGAAGGCGCCGCCTCGGTGCGCCGCCTGCCGCGACCGTCTACGGTTCCCTGCTCCCACGGCCTGAGCAAAGCGGCACGTCCCGCCAACGTTTCACGTGAAACCGCGTCAATGCTCAACCTGTGCGAGCCGGCCCGGCGATGACGATGCTGTCCCCCGTTCGGTCGGCTCGCCGTCCCGGGGAGGACGGCGACGTCAGCCAAGACTGCTCGCCCGCATCACTGGTATCCGCGACTCGACTGGAGTCGAAGTCTGACCTGTCGTGGCGTGAGGGCCGGTGCCCGCGCCGAAGTTCGATCCGATGAATGAACGGTCCCGATGGGCGGCGCGCCGATCCCGAGCCTGATCCCGTAGAGGGCTCTTCAGCTCGCCTGACGGCAGCTTGAGTTGGTTCGTGCATGTGGTCCGAACGGGCCGCGGCGCCCAGACGATCGCGAGGTTGAGGACGTTCGCAACGGGCGAGCCCTGGGGGCGGTCGCAGGGTCCCCGGGGCGTGCTTGCTGGGGCCAGATGGAGCGCGAGACCGCAGGGGTTGAACAGCTAGCGCTCTTCTCTCCCGAACTGCACCCGGTTGCGTTGGCGGGAAGTCGGCCGTTCTCAGGTGTCGGGCCGGGGGCGTGCTCGGCTTCTTTGGCGCGTTCGGGTTGTGTGGGTGTAGCGCAGAGGTGGCCGCCCTTGATGCGATCGAGGGGGACGATGAGTCTCCACGCGTGATGAGGGAGGGCGCCTCGGGTCTAGTGCGGCTCCCGGGCGCGGCGGGGAGGTGAGGCCGAGACGGAGCGTCGGGGGCGAGCCAGAGGGAACCGGGAACGTGGCGGTGTGGGTCCTTGGCCGAGTTGGGGTGTCGTGACTGGCTTGCGGGGGCTTGGTGGCTGACGCGTGTGGGCGCCATGTGGTGATGGTCGGCTCGTTGGGGGTGGTGGGAGTGCTTGGTGCGGGAGCCGTGTTGCTTGGGGCTGGGGTTACGGGAAGCGGGTTAGGAGGAGATCTCGGCAGGCTTCGCCTAGGTCTAGGCCGGCGACGCTGATGGCGCGAGGGAAGAGGCTGGTTTCCGTCATGCCGGGGGCCACGTTGACTTCTAGGAAATGGACTTCGCCGTCGGGGGAGACGATGAGGTCGGTGCGGGAGAGGTCGCGGAGGCCGAGGGCGCGGTGGGCGGTGACGGCCGCAGCGGTGGCGCGGGCGGTGGCGTCCGGGTCGAGGCGGGCGGGGGTGACGAATTCGGTGTCGCCGGCGTCGTAGCGGGCGGTGTAGTCGTAGAGGCCGCCGGGGGCGACGATCTCGACCGCGGGCAGGGCGGTGGGTGTGCCGTCGCGTTCGATGACGCTGACGGAGATCTCCACGCCGGAGATGTAGCGCTCGACTAGGGCAGCATCGCCATAGGCGAAGCAGCCGACCATCGCGGCGGACAGGTCCGCGGCCTCGTGGACGACGGAGGCGCCGAGCGCCGAGCCGCCTCGCGTGGGCTTCACGAAGAGCGGCAGCCCGAGGCTGCGGATGATCTGGTCGAGGACGGACGAGGCGCCGAGGTCGTGGAAGACCTCCTTGGGGAGGGCGACGGAGTCGGGCGTCTGGAGACCCGCCCGGCGGACGACGGACTTGGCGGTCGGCTTGTCCCACGCGATCCGGCAGGCGTCGGGACGCGCTCCGACGTAGCGGACGTCCAGGAGTTCGAGGACGTCCCGGATCGAGCCGTCCTCACCGGCCGCCCCGTGCAGGACGGGGAAGACGGCGTCCGGGGGATCGTCGGTGAGGGAGTCCAGGAGCGTCGCGTCCGCGTCGCGGAGTTCGACGGGGATGTCGAGGGCGCGCAGCGCCTCCGTGACACGCCGGCCGGACCGGAGCGAGACCTCGCGCTCGTAGGAGAGCCCGCCGGCCAGGACGACGACATGCCCGAGTTCCACAGCTGGTGCCCCTCTAGATGATGCGGTGACGACGGAACGCACCGGCTCCCCATCGGGTGAGTGGCGAGTCGCGCCGTCCGGCACGATCATCATGCCTTCAGCACGTCGTGGAAAGCCCGGCGGCTCCCCCGGAGCCGGTGCGTTTCACGTGAAACATTCAGACGACGTCCGGCCCCGGCGCCTGGACGCCGGTGGAGCCGCCCGCGGCGGGCCTGCCGAACGTGTCCCGGAGACGGATCTCCTGCTCCACCACCGCGGCGAGGCGCCGGACGCCCTCCCGGATCCGCTGCGGCTCGGGGAAGCAGTAGGACAGGCGCATGTGCCGGTGTCCGCTTCCGTCGGCGTAGAAACCGGTGCCGGGGACGTAGGCGACGCGTTCGGCGATGGCGCGGGGGGCCATGGCCTTGGCGTCGAGGCCCTCGGGGAGCGTGAGCCAGACAAAGAATCCGCCTGCGGGGCGGGTCCAGGTGCAGCCGTCCGGCATGAGCTGTTCGAGGGATTCGAGCATGGCGTCGCGGCGCGCCCGGTAGAGCTCGCGGAAGCCCTTGATCTGCTCCCGCCACGGCTGTGTGGCGAGGTACTCGCGGACGGCGAGCTGCGAGAAGTTCGACGGGCACAGGATCGCGGACTCGGCGGCGAGGACGAGCTTGGCCCGCACCGCGTGCGGAGCGAGGACCCAGCCGACACGCAGACCGGACGCGATCGTCTTGGAGAACGAGCCGAGGTAGATCACGCGCTGGGGGTCGTCCGCCCGAAGGGCCCGCATGGGCTCGTCCTCGAAGCCGAGCAGCCCGTACGGGTTGTCCTCGACGACCAAGACGTCGTACTCGGCGCAGATCTCGAGGATCTGCGCGCGGCGCGCGGCGGTGAGGGTGACGCCTGCGGGGTTCTGGAACGTCGGGACGGTGTAGAGGAACTTGACCCGGCGGCCGTCCGCCCGGAGGCGCGCGAGGGTCTCGCGGAGCGCGGCGGGGATGAGCCCGGCCTCGTCGAGCGGCACGTGGACGACATCGGCCTGGTAGGCGGCGAACGTGCCGAGCGCGCCGACATAGGACGGTGCCTCGGCGAGAACGACGTCGCCCGGATCCACGAAGATCTTGGTGATGAGGTCGAGCGCCTGCTGCGCGCCGACCGTGACCACGACGTCGTCCGCCGACGCGTGGACGCCTTCGAGCGCCATCACGTCGCAGATGTGCTCGCGGAGCTTCTCGTCACCCTGGGCGGAGCCGTACTGGAGTACCTCGGCGCCCTTGCCCGCGACGAGTTCGCCGATCATCCGTCCGACGGCGTCGAGGGGGAGTGCCGAGACGTACGGCGCCCCGCCGGCGAGCGAGACCACCTCGGGACGGGCGACCATCGCGAACAGAGCCCGGATCTCCGAGGGGACCATGCCGGCGGCGCGGGCGGCGTAGCGATCGGTGTAGGCATCCGTACGCGCGTGCTGTTCCACGAGGCACCTCCGAGGTGGGCTAACTTCCCTGCAAACTACGGCATCGGGCGGGGCTGATCTGTGAGAACCCCCGAGGGAGGTGTCCGGTGAGCTGGACTCCCCCAGCGGCGTGTACGCCCCCCGAGGCCCATGTGTCGCTTCGGTTGTTCGGTCGCGAAGGGTGTCGCGTCCGGGCGGCGTCGGCGCGGTTGTGTCGCGGAGGCGCGCCGCCCGGGTAATGGTTCCCTGTCCGATACGATGCCCGAGGGTCCCGGAATGTTGCCGGGACTTCAGCGGAGCGGCGTTCCGCCCCGAGAAGCCGACGGCCCGGCCGGCGGTTTCAGGCTGGCGGGCGAGGATCGCAACAGGGGGTGCCGACCCAGTGTCGCGTCGTCTCGTCAACATCACGCTGGACAATCTGAACGACCTGCCGCACCGGTGCCGCGGCTGCGTGTTCTGGGAGCTGGACCCGGTGAGCCGGGACCGCGCTCTGGAGAGCGGCGACGCGGGCCTGGAGAAGGAGGCGTGGATCTCCTCGACGCTGCTGGAATGGGGCAGCTGCGGCAAGATCGTGTACGTCGACAACGTGCCCGCGGGCTTCGTGATGTACGCGCCGCCGCTGTACGTGCCGCGCTCGGTGGCGTTCCCGACGAGCCCGGTCAGCGCGGACGCGGTGCTGCTGATGACCGCGCACATCCTGCCCGAGTTCGCGGGCGGCGGGCTCGGCCGGATGCTCGTCCAGGGGGTCGCGAAGGACCTCACCCGGCGCACGGTGAAGGCGATCGAGGCGTTCGGCGATCTGAAGGGCGAGGAGGGCGGGTGCATGGTGCCCGCCGATTACCTGCTGTCGGTCGGGTTCAAGACCGTCCGACCGCATCACCGGTATCCGCGGCTGCGGCTGGAGTTGAAGTCGGCCCTGTCGTGGCGTGAGGACGTCGAGGTCGCGCTGGAACGGCTCCTGGGGTCCATGACCCCGGAGGGGGCGCTTCGACCCGTCTGAGGGCGTTCTGAGCCGATTCGTGCATGTGGCCCGTGCTCCGTCAGGGGCGCGGGCCACATGCTTTCGCGCTCGCCGCTCGGGAGGCGACGACGCCAGGAATGTCGTGGCGCCTCTATGCCCAGGGCGGCCGATGTCGCGGGCGACGGCGGCGTCCGGATGTCGCGGTGGTGGGTGTCCGGATGTCGCGTGTGACGGAGGGCCGGGATGTCGCGTCCGACAGCGTCGGGATGTCGCGCGCGACGGGGTTGGGCGCGGAGGACGACGGGGTGCCGTCAGATGAACTCGGCCAGCTCGCGCAGGAGGGCCGCCTTCGGCTTGGCGCCCATGATCTGCTTGACGACCTCGCCGTTCCGGTAGACGTTCAGCGTCGGAATCTGGACGACGCCGTAGGAGCGCGGCACCTCCGGGTTCTCCTCGATGTTGACCTTGACGATCTCGATCTTGTCGCCGTGCTCCTGGGAGATCTCCTCAAGGATCGGTGCGACCATCCGGCACGGGCCGCACCATTCCGCCCAGAAGTCGACGAGCACGGGCTTGTCGTTCTCCAGGACCTTGGACGCGAAGTCGGCGTCGGTCACGGCCTTCATGGTTCTCCTCCACTGATGGTGCCGGTCGATGGTGCTCGTCTGGCGAATTCAGCGTCCGGCTGGCCTGTCGGGCTCTGTCGGGCTCTGTCGGGCCAGCGGGCGCTGAGCCGCCTCCTGGCGACCGGGTCCTTCGCTAGCGTTCGGATAGGGCGTCGCGTTCGGTTCGCTGGGTAGGCAGCGCGGCCCGTTGTAGGTGCGGGGGTTATGAATGCTGAGGCGGCGCTGGATGTCGGCGAGTGCTCAGTCTGCTTGGGGCCGGTAGCGGACGGGATCACTGGCCGCGGCTTCTTGAGCGGGCATCGAGTGCGGGCCGTCCAACTGGCCGAGTCTTGGACTGTGGCCAGTTGGGTGGTCCGGGGTTGGGGGCTGGGGGTCAGGGCTGGGGGACGGTTTCCGCGGCGTCCCGGTCCTGGAGCCAGCGCTCGGCGTCGATCGCGGCCGAGCAGCCGGTCGCCGCGGCGGTGATGGCCTGGCGGTAAATGTGGTCGACCACGTCACCGCAGGCGAACACACCCGGAACCTTCGTCCTCGTGGTGGGCGCGTCGACGAGCAGGTAGCCGTCGGTGTCGGTCTCCAGCTGGCCGGCGAACAGTTCACTGCGCGGGTCGTGTCCGATCGCGATGAACAGTCCGGTGATCTCCAGCGAGGACTGCTCACCGTTCCCGGTGTCGCGGACGGTGACGCCGGTGACGCGGTCGTCGCCGTGGATCGCGGTGACCTCGCTGTTCCAGAGGAACTTGATCTTCTCGTTGGCGAAGGCCCGGTCCTGCATGATCTTGGACGCGCGCAGCTGGTCACGGCGGTGGATCACGGTGACCGAACGGGCGAACTTGGTGAGGAAGATCGCCTCTTCCATGGCGGTGTCGCCGCCGCCGACGACGGCGATGTCCTGCTCGCGGAAGAAGAAGCCGTCGCAGGTCGCGCACCACGACACGCCACGTCCGGAGAGGCGCTTCTCGTCCGGCAGACCCAGCTCGCGGTAGCCGGACCCGGTCGCGACGATCACGGTCTTGGCGAGGTAGGTCTCGTCGCCGACCTTGACGACCTTCGGGTCGGCGGTGAGGTCGACCTCGGTGACGTCGTCGGTGATGAGCTCGGCGCCGAACCGCTCGGCCTGCTTGCGCAGGTTGTCCATGAGGTCGGGCCCCATGATCCCGTCCGGGAAGCCGGGGAAATTCTCCACGTCGGTGGTGTTCATCAGGGCACCGCCGGCCGTCACCGAACCCTCGAGCAGCAGCGGCTTGAGGTCGCCACGGGCGGCGTAGATGGCGGCGGTGTAGCCCGCGGGGCCCGAGCCGATGATGATGACGTTACGGACGTCGCTCACTGTTTCTGCCTCTCCTCATTGGCCGTCGGTGCCGCGCGACCCGGCCTGCCAGTCGCCTCAACCGATCCTAGGCCCCGGGGATTCCCGGCACGCCGCCCCCGACTCCCGCCACCTCGCCAATCGTCCGGCCGCCGCAGGCCGAGCCCAGTGGCGGAGCCCGGGACGGAGCCCGGAAGCCAGGTCCGTGGCCGGGCCCTCAGGCCGACGTGGGGCCGGACCTTCAGGCCGGACCTTTAGGCCGGACCTTTAGGCCGAGCGTGGACGCCGAGCGTGGAGGTCGGACCTCGTGGGCCGAGCCTGGAGGCCGGAGTTGGAGGTCGGGCTTGGAGGTTGGACGTGGAGGTCGGGCTTGGAGGTCGGGTTGGAGGTTGGGGGCTGTGGGGCGGGGCGGTTGGGGGGTGTTGGTGGTCGTAGGGTGTGGGCATGGCGCGTGTGCTGCTCCTTCACTCGATGTATGGGCTGCGGCCTGCGGTTCGGCAGGCGGCGGACAGGCTTCGCTCGGCGGGGCACGAGGTTCATGCCCCGGATCTGTACGACGGACGGGTCGTCGATGACGCAGAGGTCGGCATCGAGATCAAGGAGGAGATCGGACGGGACGAACTGCTGCGCCGCGCGGTGGCGGCCGCAGCTCCGCTGGTGGGCGACGGCGGCCTGGTGTACGCGGGATTCTCGCTCGGCGGTTCCCTCGCCCAGAACCTCGCGTTCGCCGACCCGAAGGCGGGCGGGCTGCTGCTGATGCACGGAACGTCCGACATGGCGGACGACGCGTCCACCGAGGTCCCGGTGCAGTTGCACGTCGCCGACCCGGACACGTGGGAGCCCTCCGACTGGCTGAACGCCTGGTATCTGCGGATGCGGAGGGCGGGCGCGGACGTCGAGGTCTTCCGGTATCGGGGGGCCGGGCACCTGTTCACCGACCCCGACCTTCCCGACTACGACGCCGAGGCCGCCGAACAGGCGTGGGCGATCGCGCTCGAATTTCTGTCGAGCCTCTGACCCGGGCCCCGCCTGGGCAGACTGGGCGGGCGGCACGGAAAAAGGAAAAGGCCATGGACGGTGGCGAGGTTGCCGGTGTCCATGGCCTTCGGACGGGTGGTCAGGCGTTCTTCATCGTCTTGAGCACGTGCTGGTTCTGGGCCGAGCATTCGGGGCCCACGACCCACACGGTCAGCTTTTCGGGCGTGTCGCCGCGCACGGCGATGACCGTCGCCGGGTTTCCTTCGTACCGGGCCTGGTCGACGAGGACGGGCTTGCGCTCGCGGACGAGCCCGAGAACACAGCCGCGCAGACGCGTGTCCGGCGCGTCGGCGGCGCTCAGCTTTTGGGTTTTCGCCATGACCTGGCCGATCTGCGCGGCCAGCGTCGCGGCCCCGTAGTCGGTGCCGCTGCGGGTGACTCCGAACGCGGGCGCCGGTGCCGCGTTCGGCGCCGCGCCGCTGCTGCCTCGCTGCTGGCTCTCGCCGCCCGCGCCGCCGTCGGCGACGCTGGGGCGTGCGTTGTCCTGCGGTGGGGCCGAGGTCTTGGCGTGGTCGCCGTTCGTGCCGTCAAGGGCGGTCGTGCCGACCGCCACTCCGCCGCCGAGCACGACCACGGCCGCCGCGGCGGCCGACAGGATCCGCCAATGCCGCCTTCCGCGCCGTTCCTCCAGGCTCGTCACGGCCGTGGTGTTCAGCGACTCCGCGGCGATGGCGGTGTCGATGCGTTCGGCCAGTTCGGCGGGCATGGACGGCGCGGGTGCCTCCGCCAGGAGCCGGGACACGTCCGCAAGGTCGGCGGACAGGTCGCGGCAGTCGGCGCAGGTGTCGAGGTGCGCGCTGACGGAGGCGGCTTCGTCGTCTTCGAGCAGTCCTTCGGCCAGGTCGGCCAGGATGTCGTAGTCAAGGTGTGCGGGGTTCACTTGGGCATGCCACCTCCTTCCACACCTCCGACGTTTTTGCGTTCCCGTCGGTTCCGGTGGTGGCCGAGAAGGGGGGCGAGCCTGGCGCGTCCCCGCGCGCACCGGCTCTTGATCGTTCCGGGCGGGACCTGCATGACCTGCGCGGCGTCGTCGACGGAATAGCCCATCATGTCGACCAGGACGAGCGCGGCGCGCTGCTCGAACGGCAGCTGCCCGAGCGCGGTGCGGACGTCGAGGGACACGCCGTGCGCGTCGGTCGGGTCGGGCATCTTGGGCGCGACGGCGTCGAAGGTGGCGTCGTCGCCCATCGGTGTCGCCGGGCGGACGGACTTGCGCCTGATGCGGTCGAGGCAGGCGTTCACGACGATCCGGTGCAGCCAGGTGGTGACGGCGGCGTCCCCGCGGAACCGGTTGGCGGCGCGGAACGCCGAAAGGCAGGCGTCCTGGAGGGCGTCGGCGGCCTCTTCGGGGTCGCCGAGCGTCCGTAGCGCGACGGCCCACATGCGGTCGCGGTGACGGTGGACGAGTTCGGCGAAGGCATGCGGGTCCCCCTGGGCGTGGCGGGCGAGGAGCTCCTTGTCGGGAACCTCGTCGACGCGACGCATGCTCACCGACGTCATGAGCGACCGCTTTCTCGTTCGGGACGCCCGATGGGTGCCGGGTGTCCGCGACCGGCTGCTGGGGTTGGCACCACAGGTTCCTGGGGGCGAAGGGACATCTGCTTACAGGCACGATACAGACATGCGCCGCTCCACGTCACAGCACTTGAGTCGGTGCGGGGCGGGCTCAGCCGGCGGACCCGTAGACGGTGATCTCGCCGAGCCTGCCCTTGAGCGACGACGGAAGTTTGGTGAACCAGACGAGCACGTACTGGCCGGTGGCCTGCGGCTTCGCGCTGAAGGTCACTTCGCTGCCGTTGGCGGGCTGCTGTTCGACCAGCGTGAGGCCGCCCGGGGACTGCGAGTCGCCGACCTTGACCTGCAGCATGCCGCCGCTCTGCGGTGACTGGACCTTCACGTTCGAGATCTTGACGGGCTTGCCCATGTCGAGGAGCACGCCGAGACCCTTGGCGTAGTTGCCGAACTGGGTGTCGTGGTAACTCTGCGTTTCCCATTTGCCGCCGGGGTCGCCGTCGATGACCGAGTCGACGTTCTTCCCGATCGCGGTGTCGGGGTGGTTGGGGTCCGACTCCTGGACGGGGGTCACTTTTGCCACGTCCAGTTTCACGGACTGTGCCTTGGGTGGCGCGCTCGTCTGGCCCTTGTCGGTGACGTTGCCGTCCTTGGGGTCGTCGCCACCGCCGCCGGAC
>JBOHBY010000323.1:0-2218 GCA_050698635.1 Spirillospora sp. | reverse complement strand
GTCCAGCGGGCCGGGGACGGTCAGCCGCGGCAGCTGGGCCGCGCGGTCGCGGACCTCGACGCGGATCCGCCCGGTGCCGCGCAGCAGCCGCAGCTCCAGCGCCGTCCCGGCGTGCCGGACGGCGTTGGCGACCAGCTCGGCGACGATCGCGGTGACGAGTTCCTCGCGGTCCATCAGGGCCCAGGTGCGCATGGTGCGGGCGGCGAGGCGGCGCGCGTACTCGACGGCCTCGGTCTGGGGGGCGGCCCGCAGTGTCGTCTCGGTCATCGGGTCGGTCACCCCGCCCGCTCGCCGTTCTTCATCGCGTTCCCCTCACCGTCCATCAGCGGGGGCCTCCTCCGCCGGTCCCTCGATCAGGAAGCGGTCGAGGCCCGTGGTGCGCAGCACGTTCTCCACCCGTCCGTAGGCGCCGGTGACGGTCAGCGTGGCGTTCTGCGCGCGCGCGTGCTTGTACGCCCGGACGAGGACGTTCAGGCCGGAGGAGTCGCAGAAGTCGACAGCCGTGAGGTCGACCACGACCGCCCGCTCGCCGGCGTCCACCAGCTCGGTCAGCCGGGTCCGCAACTCGTCGGAGGAGTGCAGGTCGATCGAGCCGCGCGCGGCGATCGTCGCGCGGCCGTCCTGTCGTGTCGTGTGCAAGGCAAGCCCCACGCCACCCCACCTTACCGATTGTTGGTCTCCATCATGACGCCCGCAGAACGATGAGGGCAACGTCGTCGTTGGACGGCTCGGGCCCGAAGTCGCGCACGGCCCGCTGGATGCGGGCGGCGACGGCGCCCGCGCTCAGTCCGGTGCAGCCCGCGAGGAGGCGTTCGAGGCCGTGGCCGTCGCCGAGCAGCCGGTTGCCCGAGCGCCGTTCGGTGACGCCGTCGGTGACGCAGAGCAGGACCTCCCCGCGGCGCAGGTCGACCGTGTCGGTGTGGAACTCGACCCCGTCGAACACGCCGAGCAGCGGCTGCGGCGAGGCGGCCTCGCGGACGCCGCCGTCCGGGTCGAGGATCAGCGGCGGCGGGTGGCCGGCGCTGGCCAGCCTGATCGTCACGCCGTCGCGGCGGTGCCGGGCGGCGATCTCGCCGTGCAGCAGGGTGAGCAGCCGCCCGCGCTCGCCCTCGCCGAGGATCAGCCGGTTGAGGCGGGTGAGGACGGCGGGGACGGACATGTCCTCGGCGGCGAGGATGCGCAGCGCGTGCCGGGCGAGCCCGGTGACGGCGGCGGCCTCGGGGCCGGTGCCGCAGACGTCGCCGATGGCGAACCGCCAGCGGGAGGCCGGGGCGGGGCCGCCGGGCCGCGGGCCGCTCTCGAAGACGTCGTAGAAGTCGCCGCCGACCTCGCTGCCCTCCCCCGCGGGCTCGTACACGACCGCGACCTCAAGGCCGGGGATCTCGGGGATGCCGGGCGGCAGGAGGCTGCGCTGGAGCGCGCTGCTCATGGCGGTCTGGGCGGAGAACAGGCGCGCGTTGTCGACGGCGAGGGCGGCGCGGCGGCTGAGCTCCTCGGCGAGCTCGATCGCGCTGCGCGGGAACCGGTCGCCGGACGGGCGGCCGATGACGATCGTGCCGATGCGGCGGCCGCGGGCGTTCAGCGGGAACGCGTAGACCTGGTCGGCGGCGGTGTCTCCGGCGGCGGCGCGGACGTCGCCGGGCGCGGTGGCCAGGCCGCTCCAGGGGCCGGGGACGTCGGTCGGCGGGGCGGCGCCGGTGTGTTCGAGCAGCTCGCGGAGGCCGTCGGAGCGGTTCTCGTCGGCGTGCCAGACGTAGGCGAGCCGGTCGGGTTCGGCCTCGGAGACGGTGTAGACGGCGCACCAGGTCGCGAGGCGGGGCACGACGAGCTGCGCGACGAGCGCCATCGTGCGCTCCTGGTCGAGGGTGCCCGCGAGCAGGTCGCTGGCCTCGGCGACGAAGCTGAGCCAGCCGCGCCAGGACCGTTCCAGTTCGCCTACCCGTGCCTTCTCCAGGGACAGCGACATCTCGTCGGCGAGGCGGCCGAGCCGGACGCCGTCGGCCTCGGCGAACCGTCCGGAAACGGACGAGACGGCCACGACGAGACCGGTGAGGCGCCCCTGGGACTCCAGCGGCGCCGCGGCCAGCGACCGGGCCTGCAGGGCGGCGGCGGTCGGATCGGAGGCGTCGGCGGCGACCCAGGCGGACCCGGCGCGGGCGGCGGGGCCGAGACCGGCCACCGACAGCTCGCCGAGGGGCATCTCGGCGGCGGTCCCGGC
>JBOHBY010000322.1:0-7400 GCA_050698635.1 Spirillospora sp. | reverse complement strand
CCGTAGGACTCGGCGTTCGGGTCCGCCTCGTAGGCGTGCAGCGTGAACTCGATCTTCGCCTTGGTGGCGGCGACGGTCGCCGGGGTGCCCGCGCCGCCCTTCGACTTGCCCATGGGGGCAGTCTGCCGTGCCCGGGTCGGCGGGCGTCGGCCGGGTCAGTTGGCGTTGAACGACCCGTCCAGGAACTGCCCGGCGGGGATCATCGGCAGGACGTCCAGGATGCGGTTCTCCCGGACCAGCAGGTCGCGCTCGGCCTCAAGGCGGAGCGTGGCGTCGTCGCACTCCAGCAGCCGCTGCTTCTCGTGGCCGTCCAGGACGAGCGACGCCGCGATCACATACGACAGGGCGACCGGGTCGCCCGGCGGCTCGCCCTTCTCCAGCGTGCCCGCGCCGGCGGCGATCAGCCGGTGCCGGTACAGCCGGAACAGCCGCCGGACGCGCAGCGCCACCGGCTCGGGGTCGGCCCCCGGCTCCTCCGGCAGGAACTCCACCTCGCCCTGCAGATAGGGGCGGGAGCGGTCGATCTCCTTGAGCCGGAAGCGGCGTGCGCCGACCGTCACGACGTCGTAGCGGCCGTCCGGGTGCTGCCGCGCGTCCCGCAGCTCGGCGACGCAGCCGATCTCGGCGAGGCGGTGCGCGGCGCCCTCGCCGACCTCGTGGCCGAGCTCGATGCCGACGACGCCGAAGCCGCGCGGCTCCGGCCGTTCCAGCAGGTCGCCGATCAGGCTGAGATAGCGGTCCTCGAACAGGTGCAGGGGGAGCACGAGGCCGGGGAAGAGCACGGTGCCCAGGGGGAACAGGGCGAGCCGCTCGGTCACTGTCTCTCCACGGTCCTGGGCGCCGCGGGCAAGCGCCTTCCGCGCCAGCCTACGTCCTGTCCAATGATCTTGGTAAGGGGCGATTTTTCACAGTGTGAAGCGGAAGTCATCACCGGTAGCGTCGGCGCCATGAGGATGCTCGTCGTGGACGCCTTCACCGACCGCCCGTTCGCCGGAAACCCCGCCGGCGTCTGCCCGCTGCCCGGTCCCGCCGACCCGGGGTGGATGCAGCGGGTCGCGACGGAGTTGAAGCACTCGGAGACCGCGTTCGTCCGGCCTGTCGACGAGGGCGACGCCGATTATGAGCTTCGCTGGTTCACGCCGGTCACGGAGGTCGCGCTGTGCGGGCACGCCACGTTGGCCGCCGCCCATGCGCTCTACGAGACGGGCGCGGCGGCGTCGGATCGGCCGATCAGGTTCCTGACGTTGAAGAGCGGCGTCCTCACCGTCGGCCGGGACGAGGCCGGGCGGCTCTCGATGGACTTCCCCGCCTGCCCGGCCGAGCCCGTCGACATTCCCGAGGGTCTCGCGGACGCGCTGGGCCTGCCGGTGGCGTCCGTCGGACGCAACGTCCAGAACGATCTGGTCGTTGAGGTCGAGGACGAGGCGGCCGTTCGCGGGGCCGCACCCGACGTCGGGGCTCTTGCGGGGATCGACGCCCGAGGTGTGATCGTCACGGCTGCGGGCGCCGCCGGGACGGAGCATGACTTCGTGTCCCGGTTCTTCGCGCCGCGCGTCCTGCCCGGCGACGCGGAGGACCCGGTGACCGGGTCGGCCCACTGCGCCCTCGCCCCGCACTGGGCGCGGCGCCTCGGCCGCGACACGCTGACCGGCTACCAGGCGTCGGCGCGCGGCGGTTACGTCCACGTCGCGTTGCGGGGTGACCGGGTCGTCCTTTCCGGCACGGCCGTCACCGTCCTGGACGGCGACCTGCGCGTCTGATCCACAAGGGCATCTCGGCACTTGAGACGGTGTGCGAGGGGTTGGGGGCCCTCCGTAGACTGGACGGGTGATTTCCCGTATCGACCTGCGCGGGTCGCTTCCCGGCGATCTGCGCTCCGTGCTGCCCCGTGCCGAGCTCGACGTCGAGGCCGCCCTGGACAAGGTGCGGCCCATCTGCGACGCCGTGCGCCATCGCGGCTCGGACGCGGTACGGGAGTACACCAAGGCGTTCGACGGGGTCGAGCTGGAGAACGTCCGCGTTCCCGTGGAGGCGATCAAGCGGGCTCTCGCCGAGCTTGACCCGGCGGTGCGAGCTGCGCTGGAGGAGAGTGTTCGGCGGGCGCGTGTCGTCCATCGTGAACAGCGTCGTGTCGACGTGACCACGCAGGTCGTGCCTGGTGGGACCGTTAGCGAGCGGTGGATTCCGGTCGGGCGGGTCGGGCTGTACGTGCCGGGCGGACGGGCCGTGTACCCGTCGAGTGTGGTCATGAACGTCGTCCCGGCGCAGGAGGCGGGGGTCGGGTCGCTGGCCGTCACCTCGCCGCCGCAGCGCGAGCACGGCGGGCTGCCGCACCCGGCGATCCTGGCAGCGTGCGCGCTGCTCGGCGTGGACGAGGTGTACGCGGCGGGCGGCGCGCAGGCGATCGCGATGTTCGCCTACGGCACCGACGAGTGTGCCCGCGCCGACCTGGTCACCGGGCCCGGCAACGTGTACGTCGCCGCCGCGAAGCGGCTGCTCAAGGGTGTCATCGGCATCGACGCCGAGGCGGGGCCGACCGAGATCGCGATCCTCGCCGACGCGACCGCCGACCCGGTGGACGTCGCCGCCGACCTGATCAGCCAGGCCGAGCACGACACGCTCGCCGCCGCCGTGCTGGTCACCGACTCGGTGCGGCTGGCCGACGAGGTCGAAGCGGAGTTGAAGGCGCAGGTCGCCAGGACCCGGCACGCCGAGCGGATCACCGAGGCGCTGGCCGGGCGGCAGTCGGGGATCGTGCTCGTCGACTCCGTCGGCGACGGCCTGAAGGTCGTGGACGCCTACGCCGCCGAGCACCTGGAGATCCACACCGCGGACGCGTCCGCCGTCGCCGCCCGTGTCCGCAACGCGGGGGCGATCTTCGTGGGACGGTTCGCGCCGGTGTCGCTCGGCGACTATCTGGCCGGGTCCAACCATGTGCTGCCGACGGGCGGGTGCGCGTGCCACTCGTCCGGGCTGTCGGTCCAGTCGTTCCTGCGCGGTGTGCACGTCGTCGAGTACGACCGGGACGCGCTCGCGGAGGCGACCGGCCGCGTGGTCGCGCTCGCCGAGGCCGAGGACCTGCCCGCCCACGGCGCCGCCCTGAAGGCGCGTTTCGACTGGGAGGTGCCGTCGTGACCTCCCTGAATGATCTGCCGCTGCGCGACGACCTGCGCGGCCGCGAGCCCTACGGCGCGCCGCAGCTGGACGTCCCGTACGCGCTGAACACCAACGAGAACCCGTACCCGCCGTCCGAGCGCCTGGTGAAGGCCCTCGGCGAGGCGGTCATGGACGTCGCCGGAACCCTGAACCGCTACCCCGACCGCGACGCCGTCGCGCTCCGCGCGGACCTCGCCGCGTTCCTCAACGCCGACACTCCAGGCGCGGGCCTGACGACGGGCAGCGTGTGGGCGGCGAACGGGTCCAACGAGATCATCCAGCAGATCCTCCAGGCGTTCGGCGGGACGGGACGCACCGCGCTCGGCTTCGAGCCGTCGTACTCGATGCACCCGATCATCACCGGGGTGTCCGGGACGCGCTGGGTGAACGCCTTCCGCGACGACGACTTCGGCATCGAACCCGCCCGCGCCGTCGCGGCCGTCGAGGAGCACCGTCCCGACATCGTGTTCCTGACCTCGCCGAACAACCCGACCGGCACCGCGCTGCCGCTGGCCTCGATCGAGGCGGTGCTGGACGTCGCGCCCGGCATGGTCGTCGTCGACGAGGCGTACGCGGAGTTCCGCCGGAAGGAGACGCCGTCCGCGCTGACGCTGCTGGACGGCCGCCCCCGGCTGATCGTCACCCGGACGATGTCCAAGGCGTTCGCCATGGCCGGGACCCGGCTCGGTTATCTGGCCGCCGATCCCGCCGTGGTCGAGGCGCTGCTGCTCGTCCGGTTGCCGTACCACCTGTCGGCCGTGACGCAGGCCGTCGCGCGCACCGCCCTCGCGTTCGGCGAGGAACTGCTCGGCGGTGTCGACGCGCTGCGCCGGGAACGCGACAACCTCGTCGCGTGGCTGCGCGCCGAGGGGCTCCGGGTCGCCGACTCCGACGCCAACTTCGTCCTGTTCGGGACGTTCCCCGACCGCCGCGCGGTCTGGGAGAGCCTGCTGGCACGCGGCGTGCTGATCCGGGAGGTGGGGCCGCCCGAGTGGCTGCGGGTCAGCGTCGGCACCCCGCCGGAGATGGCCGCGTTCCGCACCGCCCTGAAACAAGCACTGAAGAAGCACTGAAGGAGAGCCTGTGACGCGCAAGGGACGAGTCGAACGCGGGACCGGGGAGACGCAGGTCCTCGTCGAGATCGACCTGGACGGCACCGGCCGGGTCGACGTGGCGACCGGTGTCGGGTTCTTCGACCACATGCTGGCCCAGCTCGGCAAGCACGGGTCGTTCGACCTGACCGTGAAGACCACCGGCGACCTGCACATCGACAGCCACCACACCATCGAGGACACCGCGATCGCGCTCGGCCAGGCGTTCCGGGAGGCGCTCGGCGACAAGTCCGGCATCCACCGGTTCGCCGACGCGTCCGTCCCGCTGGACGAGGCGCTCGCGCAGGTCACCGTGGACGTCTCCGGACGTCCCTACCTCGTGCACGCCGAGCCGGACGGCATGGCCCCGATGATCGGCCCCGAGTACGACACCACGATGACCCGGCACGTCTTCGAGTCGTTCGTGTCGAACGCCCGGATCGCGCTGCACGTCCACGTGCCCTACGGTCGGAACGCGCACCACATCGTCGAGGCGCAGTTCAAGGCCCTCGCGCGGGCGCTGCGCGACGCCGTGGCGCTCGACCCGAAGGTGCACGGCATCCCGTCCACCAAGGGGGCGCTGTAACCGTGGACATCGGTGACCTGCACTTCACCTACGGAAACGTCGCGATCTTCGCGGTGGCGGTGTTCCTGCTGGCGGGCGTCTACAGCTTCGTCAAGCAGGGGTTGAAGATCGCCGCGGTGATCGTGTTCGTGCTCGCGGCGGTGGTCTTCACCGGAGGCGTGATGTGGCTGTGAGCCAGATCGTCGTCCTCGACTACGGTTCCGGGAACCTTCGCTCGGCCGAGCGCGCTCTCGCCCGCGCGGGCGCGGACGTGACCGTCACCGCCGACTGGGACGCCGCGCTCGCCGCCGACGGGCTCGTCGTGCCCGGTGTGGGCGCGTTCGCGGCGTGCATGGCGGGGCTGCGGTCGGTGCGCGGCGACCAGATCATCGGACGGCGGCTCGCCGGGGGACGTCCCGTCCTCGGCATCTGCGTCGGCATGCAGATCCTTTTCACCAAGGGGATCGAGCACGGCGTCACCACCGAGGGCTGCGACGAGTGGCCGGGCACGGTCGACCGCCTGAACGCGCCGGTCGTGCCGCACATGGGCTGGAACACCGTGGACGTCCCCGAGGGCTCGGTCCTGTTCCGGGGGCTGGAGGGGGCGCGGTTCTACTTCGTCCACTCCTACGCGGCCCGGAGCTGGGACCTGGAGGCCGACCCGTCCGGCGTGATCGAGCCTCCGCTGGTCACGTGGGCCGAGCACGGCGACCGGTTCGTCGCCGCCGTCGAGAACGGGCCGCTGTGCGCCACGCAGTTCCATCCGGAGAAGTCCGGCGACGCCGGTGCGGAGCTCCTGCGCAACTGGCTGTCCACGCTCGGCTGAACGTCCCGTCCCCACCGTCTCGATAGGGTTTTCGCATGTCCTTGACGCTCCTTCCCGCCGTCGACGTCGCGGGCGGCCAGGCCGTCCGGCTGGTCCAGGGCGAGGCCGGCACCGAGACCTCGTACGGCTCGCCGCTGGAGGCGGCGCTCGCCTGGCAGCGCGCGGGCGCGGAGTGGATCCATCTGGTCGACCTGGACGCCGCGTTCGGCCGCGGCTCCAACCGGGAGCTGCTCGCCGAGGTCACCGGCCGGCTGGACGTCGAGGTCGAGCTGTCGGGCGGCATCCGCGACGACGCGTCCCTGGACGCCGCCCTCGCCACCGGCTGCACCCGCGTCAACATCGGCACCGCCGCGCTGGAGGACCCCGCCTGGTGCCGCAAGATCATCGCCTCGCACGGCGACCGGATCGCGGTCGGCCTCGACGTGCGCGGCACGACGCTCGCCGCGCGCGGCTGGACGCGGGAGGGCGGCGACCTGTGGGAGGTCCTCGCCCGGCTGGAGGACGACGGCTGCCCCCGCTACGTCGTCACCGACGTCACCAAGGACGGCACCCTGCGCGGCCCCAACACCGACCTGCTTCGCGAGGTCTGCTCCCGTACCGACAGGCCGGTGATCGCGTCGGGTGGCGTGTCGTCCCTGGACGATCTGCGCGCTCTGGCCGGGCTCGTCGAGGCCGGAGTCGAGGGCGCGATCGTGGGCAAGGCCCTCTACGCGCAGGCGTTCACGCTGGAAGAAGCCCTGGAGGCCGTGAAGTGAGCCGGGAGGCCGTGAAGTGACCGTCGCCGTGCGGGTGATCCCGTGCCTGGACGTCGACGCCGGGCGCGTGGTCAAGGGCGTCAACTTCCAGAACCTGCGCGACGCCGGAGACCCCGTCGAGCTGGCCCGCCGCTACGACGCCGAGGGCGCCGACGAGCTGACGTTCCTGGACATCACCGCGTCCAGCGCCGACCGCGCCACGACGTACGACGTCGTCCGCCGGACCGCCGAGGAGGTGTTCATCCCGCTGACGGTCGGCGGCGGCGTCCGCACGGTCGACGACATCGACCGGCTGCTGCGCGCGGGCGCCGACAAGGTCTCGGTCAACACCGCCGCGATCGCGCGTCCGGAGTTCCTGCGGGAGGCCGCGCACCGGTTCGGGTCGCAGTGCGTCGTCCTGTCGGTCGACGCCCGGCGCGCCGCCGGGACGAAGTCGGGCTTCGAGGTCACCACGCACGGCGGCCGGACGGGCACCGGCATCGACGCGGTCGAGTGGGCCCGCCGGGGCCAGGACCTCGGCGTCGGCGAGATCCTGCTGAACTCCATGGACGCCGACGGCACCAAGGAGGGCTTCGACCTGGAGATGCTGCGCCGGGTCCGGGCGGCGGTGACCGTGCCGGTGATCGCCAGCGGCGGCGCCGGGAAGGTGGAGCACTTCGCGCCCGCCGTTGCCGCGGGCGCTGATGCCGTCCTCGCCGCCAGCGTCTTCCACTTCGGCGAGCTGACGATCTCCGAGGTCAAGTCCGCCCTGCGCGAGGCGGGCGACCCCGTCCGCTGAGCGGTTGGGCGCTCGCCACGATCGGGAGAATGATCGCGGACGGGTGGTCGGGGTCGTGGAAGACCTTCTGGCGGGCCGTGACCATGCGGGTCGCGGTGGTGAGGGGTTCGCCGGTGCCGGGATTCGCGGCGACCTTCGGGTGCGCGCCGCTGGTCACGTGGACGCGGACGCGATGCCCGCGCTCGAACCGGTGCCCGGTGGGCCACAGGTCGACGGCGATGCGCAGGAC
>JBOHBY010000321.1:0-7354 GCA_050698635.1 Spirillospora sp. | reverse complement strand
CGCGCGCACCCTGCGCGCGTGGGCCGCGGGCCTGCGACGCCACTGGACCGAATGCGCCGAGCTGGCCGGACCCGGCCGGGCCCGCGTCTGGCTCCTCTACCTTGCCGCGTCCGCCCTCGCCTGTGAGAGCGGACAGGACGGCAGGCACGAGATCCTCGCGATCCGCCGAACCCACGACGTCCACGCCACCACCACGGCCCCCCGCGCCGCCCTGGCCTGATCCGCACAAGCCTGACCTGTGCTGACGTGAATGTTGTGTTGTGCTGAGCAGTATCGGCCTGATCTGTGCTGATCTCAGCGGCGTTAGTCGGAGCCGTGCTGGATGACGGTTACGTTTCGAACATGGCGGTACTGACGTGATCGTGCCCGCATGACGGTGTCGATACGACGGTGCGGGCATGACCGCTGTGCCTATGACTGTGGCGGAAAGGACGCACCGTGATGGGCCGCTGACTCGATATGATTGCGCCGCCCCTGTAGCCCAATGGCAGAGGCGGGCTCCCTAAAAGAGCCAACGTGTCGGTTCGAGTCCGACCAGGGGCACGCAACGGCCGGCCGGCGCTCTGCCGAGGGCGCCGGTCCGCTCGATCGACGCTTTTCGCGCTGATAGCAGAAAACCGGCATTTCGTGAAATGCTTTCGGGTGCCGGTCTGGAGGTCGCGGGAACGGCTCGCGGAATGACTAGGGTCCCGGATGCGGCGCGTGTCTCTGTGGTCCGACGGACTTCGGTGGTTCTTCGGGTGGGGCTTCGGTAGGGCGTTGGCGGGGTTCGTCGGGGGTTCGTCGAGGTTCGAGGCGCTGGTCAGGCTGATCAGGCTGGTGATCGCTGGGGGCCGGGGTGCGCCTTCGGTGGGGCAGTGATCAGCCCCGCGCGTGCGCGAGGCTGATCATCGTGGGATCTCTGCGCCGGAGTCGTGGCGCGAGCGTGCGGCACGACGGCGGGGGCAGCCCATGGCGGGATCCCACCAGGTCTGTATGAAATTCTTACGAGAGCCTTGCTCTCCACCCGGCGCGAGGCGCGCGGGGTGTCAGGCTCAGTAGTGCCTCGCACGGCGGGCGCGCTCGTGCTCGCGCACCAGCGCAGCGGCGTAGCCGTGGGAGAGGTTGTGCTCTTCGGCCAGCCAGGAGCTGCGTTCCTCGCAGCGGGTGAACGACGGGCCGTTCTCGATGGCGGTGAACCACTCGGGGATGTCACGTCCTGTGACTTGCGGAATGCGGGCGATCAGCTTGCTGTGCGTCTCCGGCGAGTGGTTCAGTGACAATTGGCACCTCCAGGTCGCGGGGCTCTTCCTGCTGACTCTGCAACAGGAGACCGGATGTGACAACCCCCTAACGGGGACCTATCTATTACGTTACGTAGATCGTTAATAACGGGGATGTCCTCCGGAAAACCCGCAGGTGGCGGGGTAGACCAGGGATGAATCGGACACGGGCGCGACGGCGCGGGCGACGGTGCGGGCGGGCGGCCCGCCGCTGACAAGCCGGAGACGCCTGTGACGCAGGGGATGCGCCGGGGACGTTCGGCGGGTGGTGTGCGGCGGGCCGCTGTCGCGTGTGGGTCAGGAGTGGGCTAGTAGGGGTGGGCTAGTAGGACTGGGCTAGGAGAGGCGCTCGACGACCATCGCCATGCCCTGGCCGCCGCCGACGCACATCGTCTCCAGACCGAACTGCTTGTCGTGGAACTTCAGGCTGTTGAGCAGGGTGGAGGTGATGCGGGCACCGGTCATGCCGAACGGGTGCCCGACCGCGATCGCGCCGCCGTTCACGTTCAGCTTGTCGATGTCGATGCCGAGCTCCTCGGCGGACGGCAGCACCTGCGCGGCGAACGCCTCGTTGATCTCGACGAGGTCGATGTCGTCGATCGTCATACCGGCCTTGGCGAGAGCTTTGCGGGACGCGCCGACCGGGCCGAGGCCCATGATCTCGGGGGACAGGCCGGTGACGCCGGTCGAGACGATCCGGGCCAGCGGCGTGATGCCGAGCTCCGCGGCCTTCGTGTCGCTCATGACGACCACGGCCGCGGCGCCGTCGTTCAGGGGGCAGCAGTTGCCGGCGGTGATCGTCCCGTCCGGGCGGAACACCGGCTGGAGCTGCGAGACCTTCTCGTAGGTCGTGCCGGGCCTCGGGCCGTCGTCCTTGGCCAGGACGGATCCGTCCGGCAGCGTGACCGGGGTGATGTCCTTCTCCCAGAAGCCGTTGGCCAGCGCCTTCTCGGCGAGGTTCTGCGAGCGGACACCGAACTCGTCCTGCGCCTGCCGCGACACGCCGCGCAGCCCCGCCACGTTCTCGGCGGTCTGGCCCATCGCGATGTAGACGTCCGGGAGGGTGTCGTCCTCGCGCGGGTCGTGCCAGGTGGGCGTGCCGCCCTCACCCGCCTTGGCCGTACGGGCCTGGGCCTGGGTGAACAGCGGGTTCTGCGTGTCGGGCAGGCCGTCGCTGCTGCCCTTGGCGAACCGGCTGACGGTCTCGACGCCCGCCGAGACGATGACGTCCGCCTCACCGGTCTTGATCGCGTGGAAGGCCATCCGGGTCGTCTGGAGGGAGGACGAGCAGTACCGGGTGATCGTGGCGCCGGGCACGTTGTCCCAGCCCAGCAGTACGGACACCACGCGGGCCATGTTGTAGCCCTGCTCGCCGCCGGGCAGCCCGCAGCCGAGCAGCAGGTCGTCGATCTGGCTCGGGTCGAGCTGCGGGACCTTGCTCATGGCGGCGGTGATCATCTGGGCGGTGAGGTCGTCGGGCCGCATCTCCTTGAGCGACCCCTTGAACGCGCGGCCGATCGGTGAGCGCGCGGTTGCGACGATGACTGCCTCGGGCATGTGCGGGTCTCCTGTCTCAGCGGCCGTTCCTGCGCCTGACCACACCGGTCCTGCGCGTGACCGCACCGGCCGGTCTCACGGCCCTGCCGCCCCCCACCGTGCCGTTCGACCTTGCGCTGCCGGTGTTACTTGTCGGTCACCAGCAATCTAGCCTCTGCCTCCTGGGGACGAATGACGCGGGTCGTCGATCTGTTGATGGCAAGTCCAATTGGGGCTGGTCGCCGGGTCCCGGAGCGCTGGTGACATCCGCCCCATGTGGGCGGGACGGCGGGAGCCGGACGCTGAGCACGGCACCCTCGTACCGGCCGCCGCAAGCGCGGGCGGCGGCCGGACGGCGGGGTCGAATGACTGACCGGGGCTCGTCGAAAGGTGACCGGACGGGCCCCGGTCCTTTGCTTGTGGCGGCTGTTCGTTTCTTCGTTCTGGTCTCGAAATTCTGTTGGACGTTGTGGGTTCTCTGGGGAATCTGGAATCGGGGCTGGGGGGCGGCGCTGCGTACGGGGCCGCCCCTCGGGGCAGCTTTTGTCGGGCAGGCTCCGCCTGCCCCCGCCCGACGCGCCGCCCCCAGCCTCCAGTTCGGTGACCGGAATGGGTGGATTTTTCTGGTGTCTTGAGGGTGACAAAAGTGAGGCCTATTGCGGGCGCGTGTGGAACGTGTTTTCGATATAATTGGTTTATGTGTTCGGTTGAGATCGATCTTCGGACTGCCTCTGTTGGGGAATTGGTGGGGGCTGTCGCGTTGATCGCCGGTGAGCTTGCCGGACGGGCGGCGCCCGAGTCGGGTGCCGTGTGCATGGAGCTCGCCGAGACCCTCGCGCGTGCCTCGGATCAGCAGGAGAGCGCGCTCGCCGGGCTGATCGGACGGGTGGACGCCTCCGGCGAGACACGGCGTTGGGGGTTGCCGTCCACCCAGGCGTGGCTGCGGTCGCGGCTGGGGATGCGCGAGACCCGGGCCCGGGAGCGGATCACGCTGGCCCGGCAGGTGCGGCGGCTTCCCGAGGTGAGCAGGATGCTCGCGGCGGGGGAACTGTCCTATGGGTACGCGTCCACCGTCGCCGATGCCGTGGCCCGGCTTGGTGACGACGAGTGCGAGGCGGCCGAGGGCGTGCTGCTTGAGATGGTCGACCAGGGGTTCTCGGCCGGGAAGGTCGCGTCGTTCGGGCGGCGTATTCGTGATGTCGTCGCCGAGCGGGACGGGGTGGACGAGCCCGCCGCCGAGTCGCGGCGCGGGTATGAGCGGTCCTGGATCAGCTCCACCCGGTCACTGGACGGCGGGCGGTACGTGAAGGGGTGGCTGAACGCCGAGGACGCCGCCGTGTGGGACGGGACGTTGGGGCCCCTCGCGAAGCCGTCGGGGGCAGAGGATCCTCGTGACCTGCCGGAACGGATGGCGGCCGCGCTCGTCGGTGCGCTGGCGGACGGGCACCGGGCCACCAAGGTCACTCTTGTGATCGACCTGGACACGCTGACGGGTGGTGGCGCGCCCGCCAGGTTGACGGACGGGTCCCGGATTCCTGCGGAGCAGGCTCGGCGGATCGCGTTGAATGCCGGAGTCTCGCCGTTGATCTTGGGGCGGGGGAGTGTTCCGCTGTATCTCGGGCGCCGGGTCCGGTTCGCCACGCCTGCGCAGCGGCAGGTTCTGGAGACGCTGTATCCGACATGTGCTGTGCAGGGCTGCGAGGTGCCGGGCAGCTTGTGTGAAGTCGACCATGTTGGGGGGTGGGTTCTCGGGGCGTCCACCGATATCGATCAGCTCGCGCTGTGTTGTGGGTGGCATAACCGCTTCAAGCATGCCAACGCTGATCAGGTCCAGGTTGTGCATGGTGGGACCGGACGGCATGTGTATCGCGTTCACGGCCCGCCGGACGAGGTTCGCCGGGCGGCCTGATCTTGGTCTGGTCAGGTCAGGTCGGGTCTGGTCAGGTCGGGTCGGGGGCGACGGTGGGGGGTTGCGCGTCGCCGGTGGGTACCGTGCGGCGGCGTAGGAGGGTGGCCCAGCGGGGGCGTTCGGGGGTGCTGCGGACCTCGGTGCCCGAGACCTCGGCGGCCTCGGCGGCGGCCAGGTAGACCGGGAGGACGCCCTCGCCTGGACGGTCGGCCAGGTCGGGCTCCAGGCCCAGCGAGGCCGCGATCGAGGGCAGGACGGCGGCGGCCGCAGCCGCGTAGCCCCGCGCGGACGGGTGGTAGCGGTCCTCGCTGAACATCGACAGCGGGTCGGCGGCGAACTCGCGTCCCAGCAGGTCGCCCAGGGAGATGGACCGGGCGCCGCGTTCGACCGCCGCGATCGTCTGGGCGGCGGCGAGCTGGCGGCTGGCGCGGCGGGCGATCCATTTCAGCGGTGGTCGCAGGGGCTTGACGGAGCCGAGGTCGGGGCAGGTGCCGACGACGACGTGGCTTCCGGCGCCGCGGAGGCGTTCGACGGCGTCGGCGAGGTGGCGGACGGAGTCGGCGGGCGGGATGCGTCCGGTCACGTCGTTGGCGCCGATCATGATGACGGCGATGTCGGGACGGGTCTGCAGCGCGCGGTCGACCTGGCCGCGCAGGGACGGTGAGCGGGCGCCGGAGCGGGCGACGTTCGTCAGCCGTACGGGACGGTCGGCGAACGCGGACAGCCCCGTCGCGAGCAGTGCGGCGGGGGTCTCCTCGGCGGTGTGGACGCCGAGGCCCACGGCGGTGGAGTCACCGATCATGACCAGGGACAGGGGCGCCGCGCCGTGTTCGCCGCCGTAGAGGCCGTCCGCGGACGGCGGGTCGCCGTTCGGCGTCGCCTCGATGATCCTGCGGGCGAGTTTGGCCTCGACCACGACGAGGCCGAAGGTGATGCCGCCCAGGGCCGTGATCCCGCCGCCCCCATATGCCGCGGCAGCCGCGATGCGGCGTGCCGTGAATGCTCTCCACATGCGTTGTTGACCCTCCGTGATCAAGTTCTACCCGCGGGCGGGGGCGTTGATGCCTGCCGGTGCCGGACTCGGCTACCGTCGGAAACGGGACCGACCGGACCCGCGTCGCTGTGTGAACTGGGACGCGACCACTGAACGACAAGGATGTCGCGGTGCACGTACACGATTCGCTCGTCGAGCTGATGGGCAACACCCCGCTCGTTCGGCTGCGCAAGGTGACCGACGGCGGGGCCACAGGTGGCCTCGCGCAGGTGCTCGCCAAGGTGGAGTACTTCAACCCGGGCGGCTCGGTGAAGGACCGGATCGCGGTCCGCATGATCGACGCGGCGGAGCGGTCCGGGGAGCTGCGGCCGGGCGGGACGATCGTGGAGCCGACGTCCGGGAACACCGGGGTCGGGCTCGCCATCGTCGCGCAGTACCGGGGATACCGGTGCGTGTTCGTCTGCCCGGACAAGGTCGCCCGGGACAAGATCGACGTGCTGCGGGCGTACGGGGCGGAGGTCGTGGTGTGCCCGACGGCGGTGTCGCCGGAGCACCCGGACTCGTACTACTCGGTGTCGGACCGGCTGGCCGCGGAGATCCCCGGCGCGTGGAAGCCGAACCAGTACACCAATCCGCAGAATCCGGTGTCGCACTACGAGACGACCGGGCCGGAGATCTGGGAGCAGACCGAGGGGCGCGTCACGCACTTCGTGGCGGGGATCGGGACCGGCGGGACGATCAGCGGCACCGGCAGGTACCTGAAGGAGGTCTCCGACGGGCACGTCAAGATCATCGGTGCCGATCCCGAGGGGTCGGTCTACAGCGGGGGGAGCGGGCGGCCCTACCTCACCGAGGGGGTGGGGGAGGACATCTGGCCTGAGACCTACGACCGGGACATCTGCGACGACGTCATCGCCGTGTCCGACAAGGACTCGTTCAACATGACGCGGCGGCTGGCGCGCGAGGAGGCGCTGCTGGTCGGCGGGTCGTGCGGGATGGCGGTCGTCGCGGCGCTGCGCGTCGCGGAGCGGGTCGGGCCGGGCGGTGTGGTCGTGGTGCTGCTGCCGGACGGCGGACGGGGCTACCTCACCAAGATCTTCAACGACGAGTGGATGGCGGACTACGGCTTCCTCATCCCGGCGACCGAGGAGGCACGGGTCGGTGAGGTGCTGACCCGCAAGGGGCGGACGTTGCCGGAGTTCGTGCACGTCCACCCGCACGAGAGCGTGCAGACCGCGATCTCGATCATGCGGGAGTACGAGGTGTCGCAGCTTCCCGTGATGAAGGAGGAGCCGCCGGTCATGGCGGCGGAGGTGATCGGTTCGGTGGTGGAGAGCGACCTGCTCGACATCCTCGTCCGGGAGCGGGCGAAGCTGACCGAGCCGGTGGAGCTGCACATGTCCGAGCCGCTGCCGACGCTCGGGTCGGGGGAGCCGGTGAGCAAGGCGGTCGGGGTACTGGAGAAGTCCGGTGCCGCGGTGGTTCTCGTGGACGGGAAGCCGAAGGGGCTTGTCACGCGTCAGGACCTTATCGCGTTCCTGGCGGGCGGCGCCTGAGCTGACGGCGGGCGGAGGCTGAGCTGACGGCGGGCGGCGCCTGAGCTGACGGCGAAGCGCCGGAGACCTGGTGGTCTCCGGCGCTTCTATCGTGGAA
>JBOHBY010000320.1:0-8335 GCA_050698635.1 Spirillospora sp. | reverse complement strand
GCTCGTCGCTCGTCGCTCGTCGCTCGTCGCTCGTCGCTCGTCGCTCGTCGCTCGTCGCTCGTCGCTCGTCGCTCGTCGCTCGTCGCTCCGAATGTTCATCGTACGGGATGATCCCCCCGTAAGTGCTGTTTCCGCAGATCAACGCAGTTCCTGGACCAATCCGGCAGTGTGCGCAGATGGTACACGGTGCGGTCCGGGCGGGCGGAAGGGTGCGCCGGCCGGTGCGCCGCGCCGACACTGTTCACATGGCTGATTGGGGAATCGCGCTGATAGCGGCGGGCTCGGCGCTCGGCGGCAGCATGATCACCGGCTGGTACGCGCGGGTCGCCGGCAAGCGGCAGGCGGAGGCGGCGCGGCACGCGGGCGATCGTCAGGCGGACGCGCTGCTGGACACGGTGCGGATGACGCTCGCGGAACAGCGGGCCGTCCGCGTCCTGGACGGGCGGCGGCAGACCTACCTGAGATTTCTCGAGGCCGCGGAGATCTCGATCCTGACGCGCACGACCTGGGAGAAGGCCGAAGGCGAGCGCCTTGCGCTGCAACGGGCCCTCGGGGCGCTGGTCTTGGAGGGGCCGTCCGGCGTGACCCGCGCGGCGCGCGATCTCGTCGAACTTCTGCACCGGGAATCGGGATCTCCCGATGACCTCGAAAAGGCGAAATCGCTTTTCGTCGAGAAGGCGCAGGCGGCATTGAACGCGTCGGAGTCCGACTTCCTCGCGGGTGACGCTTAGAGGGCGGTCAGTGGGCCGCCTTCCGGGCGAGGGCGGCGACGAGTCCCTGCGGGTCTTCGAGGATCTCGATCGTGGCCTGGTCGACGAGGAAGTACTGGCCGCCGTCCTCGCGGGGGTTGGTGTAGGCGGCGGTCGCGATCAGCCGGTGGAAGTCGGCCACCACCGCGATCGGGTAGCCCTGGTCGAAGACCTCGCCGTGCGCCGCCGTGGCGACCGTCCCGCCCTCGTACCAGGTGATGAAGTACTGCCCCGGCGCGAGCTCGAAGACGCGCAGCGTCGGCTCGGTCTGCCGCACTCCCGTGAAGTCGCCCGACACGCCGCTCCACACCATGGTCGACTCGTCCGCGTAGTGCTGCTGGAGGACGTTGCCGGACCCGTAGTGGAAGTTGGCGCGGATGCCGACGAGGTCGGTGCTGAGGGGATGGGTGTCCGGGACGGGGAAGAAGCGCATGTCGAGCGTCATCCGGGGGACCTCCTTGGCGATCGTTTGCAGCCAAACAATAGCCCTTGACGGCGTTCGCGGCGACACGGAACCGCATCTCGGACGGTGCACGGGCTGGGACACTCGGCAGCGCGCGCCCCCATCCCCGCACAGAGAGGTTCTTCCATGAGACGCGGATTCAAAGGCCGGCGACGGTGGCTGTGGACGGCGCCCGCCTGCCTCGGCGTGGTGGTCACGGTGAGCACGGTCAATTTGCTGGGCGGTGCAGGCAACGCCGAGCAGACCAGGGGCGCACCGGCGCCGTGCGTGGAATCGTCCGGGCAGCCGGGGCCGGTGAAGCCCACGACGATCGACACGCTTGAACAGGCCTACTATTGCGTTTTCGCGCATTACTTCGGCGGCAACGCATTGGACGGCCGCCGGCTCCTGCAAAGCGCGTTCATCGGCTTCTCCCAGGAACTCGCCCGCAGCGGCCTGGAGCGGCCCGACGCGATGCCGCCCGCGCTGACCGGCGACCGTGCGAAAGACTGGGCCGCGTTCCGCGCCGTCTACCAGCGGGTGACCGAGCAACTCCCCGCGCGGCCGGACGTCCGTCAGGCAGTGGCCGCCGCCACCATGAACGGCATACTGCGCGGCCTCCACGACAACCACGTCGGCTGGCGGCATCCCGAGCCGATCCCCAACCGCGAACCCGGCCAGACCTACGGGCTCGGGTTCGCCACGTCGCCGTCCTCGACGATCACGAGCATCGTCCCGGACTCGGCGTTGCCGCCCATGCACATCACGGCGGTGACCGGTGGGCCCGCCGCCGAGCGGCGCCTGCGGCCCGGCGACGTCATCGAGTCGGTGAACGGCGCGCCGCCGTTCGTGGACGGGGCCCTGTCGCCAGGCGCGATCGACCGGATCTACCAGGAGTACCCGAGGCAGGACCGCGTCCGCCTGACGGTGAACCGCCCGTCGACCGGCCGCACCTGGACGGTCGAACTGAAACCGCGCCTGTTCCGTCCCGACCCGGACGCCACCGCGATCGTCACGTCCGAGCTGCTGCGCGGTGATGTCGCGAGCGTCCGGCTGGCCGCCTTCGCGCAGGGCGCGGCCGACCAGGTCTTGGCCGCCGTCCGCAAACTCGGCGAGGGACGGCGGCTGCGCGGCGTCGTCCTCGACCTGCGCGGCAACAACGGCGGCGCGGCAACGGAGGTGACCCGCCTCCTGGGCGCCTTCAGCCACGGCAAGGTCTACGGCTACCTGTGCGACGCCGACGGCAAATGCACACCCAAGCACACCGACGACTCCGTGCCGCTGCTCAACCTGCCCCTGGTGGTGCTCGCCGACCGCAACGCCGTCTCGGCCGGTGATGCCTTCACCCAGGCGGTGAAGGACATGAAGCTCGGCACCGTCATCGGCACCCGGACCGGGGGAGCGGTGTCCGGTCCGGCGTACGGCTACGTCCTGAACGACAACAGCACGCTGCGGATGCCGTCGCAGCACGGACGCGGCGCCAACGGCGAGGACATCGACGGCATCGGCGTCGCCCCCGACATCTACCTCCCGCGCACCGCGCACGACATCTCCGGAGGACGCGACCCAGCCATGGCCAAGGCACTCACCCTGCTCCACTGAAACGGATCACTGGTCGGCGAGGGCGACGTCGCCAACGGCGGCGCGTCCGGCGACGGCGGCGTCGAGCGCCCGCCCGAGCGCCCCGGGGCAACGCGCCCACCGCCGTGTCCACGCTCCTGTGAGTTCCGCCGTCCAATTGGCGTGGCCGCGGGCGATCCCGGCCTGGTCGGGCACGTCCTGCTGCCAGTGGGCATCACCACGTCCGACACTGAGCCGGGCATTCCGCAAATGGAAGCCGGACAGCTCACCGCCGCGGTTCAGGCGGCGCACGCTCGCGGAAGCGAAGAGATCGCCCGGGCCATTCGACCAGGATCGACTCGATAGAGCACTTCCCCGGCCTATCCACGGACCTTACAGACCCTGTCGCGAACTAGTAATCCGGTGACGCCTGCCAATAGCGTTTGGCGCGGATGCGGGAACAACGTTCAATTCTGTTCTCGCCCGTCCCAGCGCCGTCATCGCGGGCTCTGTTCTGGCCTGGCAAAAGGACGTGAACAGCCACGAGAAACGCGGAGGAAACACCCACCAGGATTAAATCGCCACCATGACTTCCAACCAATGGTCGCGACGTTCGACGCTACGTCTGATCGGCGCCGCCGGATTGGCGCCGGTCGTCGCCGGAACGGGCACGCTCCAGAACCGTGCGTCAGCACAATCCGCCCCCTCCGCGCGCTCTGCCCGCTCCGACCTCGACGCCAGAATCCAGGAGATCGTCCGGCGCCCGGAATTCCCCGAATCGCGCTGGGGCATGCGATTCCAGCTGCTCGGCTCGGACCGGCCCGTCTACACGATGAACTCCGACCAGCTGTTCACGACCGGCTCGTCGTTCAAGGTCTTCCCCGGCGGCACCGCCTTCTCGACGCTCGGTCCGGACTACCGTTTCCGCACCCGCGTCTACCGGGCCGGTCCGGTCGCCCACGGCGTGCTGCGGGGTGATCTGATCCTCGTCGCGTCCGGCGACCTCCTGATCGGCGGACGGATCCGGCGGGACGGCTCGCTCGCGCTGCCGGACCCCGACCACAGCTACGGCTCCGTCCCGCTGCCCGGCGACCCGATCCAAGGGCTCCGGGAGATCGCCGCGCAGGTGCGGCGCGCGGGCATCCGGCGCATCGAGGGACGCGTCCGGGTCGACGCGTCCCTGTTCCGCAAGGGGTACGCGGACATCGCCCTGGGCGGCCTCAAGATCCCGGTCGTGCCGATGATGACCAACGACAATCTCGTCGACGTCACCGTCACCCCAGGCCGCCGCGCTGGTCAGCCCGCCCGCCTACGGCTCACACCGGACATCGGCTACGTCGACGTCCGCAACGAGGTCGTCACCGTCGCGTCCCCGGAGGACGCGCGCCCGCTCGCCTACGCCGACGAAACCGAACGACCGGACGGGACGCGGACCGTGCGCCTCACCGGCGCGGTCCCTCTCGACGGCGGCGACATGTACAGGCCGTACTACCTCCAGGACCCGGTCCGCTACGCCGAGCTAGCGTTCACCGAAGCGCTGCGGGACGCGTGCATCAAGCTAGCCGAAACCTCGTCTCCGTCTGTGGACGCCGCTGATGCCGCTGACGCCGCGGACCTGCGCCGGTACCGCACCCCCGGCAACCAGGTCGCCGTGCGGGTGTCGCCGCCGCTGTCGGAGGCGATCAAGGTGATGCTGAAGGTCAGCTCGAACATCCACACCGCCTACTTCCCCTACCTCGTCGGCGCGATCGCCGGGCACGACGCCGAGAACCCGAAGGAGCGGGGCGAGCGGTTCCAGCACGCGCTGCTCAGGTCGGCCGGGCTGGACCCCGAACCGGCGGGCTCCGCCGACCACAAGTACGCCCCCGACTACTTCGTGCCGTACCTCACCTACCTGACCAGCCGTTCCTTCTTCCCGCAGTTCCACGCGGCGCTGCCCATCATGGGCCGGGACGGAACCCTGTCCGACGTCCAGGTCGACTCGCCCGCCGCCGGGCACGTCTTCGCCAAGACCGGCAGCGCGGGCGGCCGTCAACCCGACGGACGGAGCCGGATCGCCAAGGCCCTGGCGGGCTACATCGAACTGCCCGGCGGACGCACCGTCGCCTTCACCGAGTTCATGGAGACCTACACGGAATTCGGCAAGATCCCGAGCGCGGGAGAAGCGCTGGGAGAAATCGCCACCGCCGTCTACGAGGAACTGGCATGACGACAAGACGCGCAATGCTGGGCTCTCTGGCCGCCGTTCCCCTCGCGGCCGCGCACTCCGATATCTCCCTCCCGAAGAAGACGCCGAGCGCATTGCGGCCCGGCGGAGAATACGACAGGTTCATCGCGGATCTGGCCGCCGCCGGCACGTTCTCCGGGGCCGTCCTGCTGGCCCATCGGGGCCGTCCGGTGCTCCAGCGGGCGCACGGCATGGCCGACCGGAAACGGCGCGTCCCCAACCGGACCGACACCCGCTTCGACCTCGCCTCGATCACCAAGACGTTCACCGCCGTAGCGTGCGCCCAGCTCGCCGAGCAGCGGAAACTCGCCTTCACCGACACGATCGGCGCCCATCTCGACGGATACCCGGCGGAGATCGCCGGGACGGCCACCGTCCAGCAACTGCTCACCCACACCTCGGGCGTGGGCCGTCCCGGACGCGGCGGCGAAGGCCCGCCCGACGCCGCCGACTGGGACAGCGTCGACAAGGTATGGAACGGGAACGCCGCCTACATCCGCGGCCTCCCACTCCGCTTCACCCCCGGAACGAAATACGCCTACAGCAACGACGGATTCTTCGTGCTAGGCGAGATCGTCGCAAAAACCTCCACCCACACCTCCTACTACGACCACGTCGCCTCACGCATCTTCCGTCAGGCCAGGATGGGCGGTTCTGGATTCTTCACGCGGCGCGACGTCCTGTCCGACCAGAGAATCGCTCACCCCTATGCGAAGATGCCGTCCGGTGAAGTCGTGGACGTGGCCACCGACAAGAATTTCCCGTTCGTGGGAACGCCTTACCGGGGCGCGTACTCGACCGTCCACGACCTGCTCGCCTACACACGCGCACTCACCACCGGCAAGCTGCTCGGCCCGGCCTACGTCCACGTGATCACCAGCGGCAAGACCGTCGTGGACCCGCGCCCCGAACCCGCCACCCCCACCCCGTCGTCCACCCCGCCCGTGACATCCACCGGGGCGCCGCTCAAGCTGTACGGCTTCGGTTTCGGTGACGAGGTCGTGAACGGCCACCGCGTCTTCGGCCACTCCGGCAGCGGGCCCGGCGCGGCCAACCAGCTCGACGTCTTCCCGGACCTCGGCTGGACGTCGATCATCCTCGCCAACCAGAGCGACCCGATCGACCCCATCGTCACCAAGGTCCGGCAGCTCATCACCCACGCATCCCGCTAGCGCCGACGATCACCGCGCGGGGGCGGTGGGTTCAACGAGCCAGGGGCCGGGACCCCTCCCGGCCCCTGCGCAGGACCCTCTCCCCGACCGGTCGCCTGAAGCAGGGTCCGGATCTCGCCGGACCCCAGGCATCGACCAGAGTCGTGATCTCCGGGAGGTCCGATGCGCTGGATCGGTTTGGTTTCGCTGTTGTCACTGGTGCCCGCGCTCCTGTCGCAGGGCCCGGTCGCCACCGCCCAGACACGCCCATCGACGGCGGTGAAAGGGATCGACTGGGAGCCGTGCCCCGAGGATCCGTGGGTGGAGTGCGGCACGGTGCCGGTCCCCGTCGACTGGTCCGAGCCCACGGGCGACAAGATCGACATCGCGGTGGCCCGCTCGCCCGCCGTCGAGCCACGCGAACGGATCGGGACGCTGTTCCTGCTGCCGGGCGGTCCGGGCATAGGGGGTGTCGACTTCGTGCTCTACGCCGTTGACTCGCTGGAACCCGAGATCCTGCGGCGGTTCGATGTCATCGGCGTCGACGCGCGGGGAGTCGGCCGCAGCAACCCGGTGATGTGCCCCGCTGATTCCGACCCGCCCTCCGAGTTCCCGCCGGACGCCGAGTCATACGAGCGTCTGGTGCGCTACCACCGAACCTACGCAGACGAATGCCGCAAGCAGACCGGCCCGGTGTTCGACCACGTCGACACCCTCAGCGTCGCCCGCGACACCGACGCCGTCCGCGCGGCGCTGGGCGAGCGGCAGATCTCGCTGTACGGGGAGTCCTACGGCACGCTGCTGGGGCAGCAGTACGCCGAGGAGTTCCCCGGCCGCGTCCGCGCGCTGGTCCTGGACGGCAACATGGACCACAGCATCACCGACGTCCGCCAGAACCTGGTCGGCGGATCCACCGTGCTGGAGCAGAGCTACCGCCAGTTCGCCGCCTGGTGCGACAAGAGCCCGCGCTGCACACTTCGCGGACAGGACGCGCTCAAGGTCCTGGACGACCTGCTGGCCCGCGCTGATCGAGGAGAGCTGAAGGACCCCGCCGGGTCCACGATCACGTCCGAAGACCTCCTGGAAACGGTTCGCCGGCCGATGTACGGACCGGGCTCCGCGACCGGCTGGGCGTCCCTGGCCACCTACCTCGCCAGGCTGAAATCCCGCAACCCGGTCCGGGCGCCGGGCCGGATCCCGGAGTGGTATCCGGACGCCTACCAGGCGATTCTCTGCTCCGACTTCAGCTTCCCGGTCCGCGACTTCGCGCACGCGCAAAGCCTCATGGCCGCCTCCCGGCGGGTGGCGCCCCACACCCGGGTCAACGCCCTGACGTGGCGGGACATCATCGGCTGCCAGGGCTTCCTGCGCCAGGCCCGCAACCCCCAGCACCCGTACCGGATCAAGGGCACCCCGCCGATCCTGCTGACCAACAGCCGGTACGACGTCGCCACACCGCACTCACGCGCGGTCAACGTGGCGCGCCAGATCCCCGGATCGGTACTGCTCACCTACGACGGCATCAGCCACGTCAACTACACCCAGAACGCGTGCGTCACCGCCGCCGTCAACCACTACCTCCTGACGCTGCGCACCCCGCGTCCAGACACCCGGTGCCCGGCCGAACCGGTCGGTGCCCCCGGCGGGCAGGGGCGAGGCACGAACACCCCGCCCGTCCAAGGGCCGCATGCCCGGCCTACCGCTTGAGCAGGCTCCGCATCGTCGTGATCTCGGCGGTCTGGGAGGAGGTGATGTCATCCGCCATCTTCCTGGCCGCCGGGAATCGCCCAGAGGCCTTCTCAGCCCTGGCCATCGCCACGGCGCCCTCGTGATGCTTGATCATCATCTCCAGGAAGGCCCTGTCGAAGGCCGCGCCTTCGGCGCCCTCCAACTCCTTCATCCGCTCGGCGGTCATCATGGCGTCCATGGCGCCGTGGCCCATGTGGCCCATCCCGCTCGTTCCCGGCGCCGGCACGGTCGCCCCCCAGCCGGTCAGCCACGCGGTGAGCTGCTGGATCTCCGGGTCCTGCGCCCTCCTGATGTCCGCGGTGAGCTTCTTCCCCTCGGCGGACGCGGCGTGGGTGGCGGCGAGATCGGCCATCTCGATCGCCTGACGATGATGCGGGATCATCATCTGGGCGAACATGACGTCCTGCTCATTGTGCCGCCCCTGCGTGCCGCCGCCGGACGGCGACGCACTCGCCGA
>JBOHBY010000319.1:0-4225 GCA_050698635.1 Spirillospora sp. | reverse complement strand
GCCGTCCCGCTGCCGAAGGACGCGCACGTCCGCGTCACCGGCGCCGGGCTCGGCAGCGTGGAGCTGACCACATGACCCGCCCGGACGCCGACGCGATCCTCGTCGAAGGCAAGGCCCCGCCGCGCGGACGGTTCCCGCACGTGAAGCGGGCCGGCGACCTGGTGTTCGTGTCCGGGACGAGCTCGCGCCGCCCCGACGGGACGTTCGCCGGCGCCACCGCCGACGCGATGGGCGTCACCGACCTCGACATCAAGGCGCAGACCCGCGCCGTCATCGAGAACGTCCGCGACCTCCTCAAGGCCGCCGGCGGCGACCTGACCGACCTCGTCAACGTCACCACGTACCTGGTGAGCATGAACGACTTCGGCGGGTACAACGAGGTCTACGCCGAGTACTTCGACGAGACCGGCCCCGCCCGCACCACCGTCGCCGTGCACCAGCTCCCGCACCCGCACCTGCTCATCGAGATCGCGTGCGTCGCGCACGTCCCCGCAGACCGCACCCCAGCCGAGGAGGCCGGATCATGACCCTGCCGCAGCTGTCGTTCGGACGGCCCTTCAACTTCGACTCATGGATCGACGAGCACCGCGACCTGCTGAAACCGCCGGTCGGCAACGTCCAGGTGTTCGACGACGCGGGCCTGATCATCATGGTGGTCGGCGGCCCGAACCAGCGGACCGACTTCCACGACGACCCGACCGAGGAGTTCTTCTACCAGCTCAAGGGCAACATGGTCCTGCGCGTCATGGAGGAGGAGGGCCGCCCGCCGGTCGACGTCCAGATCAACGAGGGCGACGTCTTCCTGCTCCCGCCGCACGTCCGGCACTCCCCGCAGCGCCCCGAGGTCGGGTCGATCGGCCTGGTCGTGGAGATCCCGCGTCCGGAGGGCCAGCGGGAGGCGTTCGAGTGGTACTGCACCGAGTGCCACCACCTCGTGCACCGCGCCGAACTCCAGGTCCGCTCGATCGTGGACGATCTCCCGCCCACGTTCGAAGTCTTCTACAACGGCGACCGCACGTGCCCGAACTGCGGCGCCGTCCACCCGGGCAAGATCTGGCCGAAGGCCATGACCCCGGCGACCGCGCCCCGGGCGTGACGAGGCTCCCGTGACGGTCATCGACGTCCACACCCACGTCTTCCCGCGGATCACCCGCCGGGAGGGCGCGCTCCTCGCCGACGACGGGCAGCCGTGGCTGCGCGTCGACGGCGGCGGCGCCGGAATGATGATGAGCGGCGACGACGAGTTCCGCCCGGTCGGGGAGGCGCTCTGGGACCCGGCCCGCCGCCTGTCCGACATGGACGCGGGGGGCGTGGACGTCCAGGCCGTCTCCTCCACCCCGCTGATGTTCGGCTACGCCGCCGAGCCCGGCCGCGCCGCTGACTGGTGCGACCTGGTCAACGACCGCATCCTCGCCTTCTGCGCGGACGCGCCCGCTCGCCTGCTCCCGCTCTGCCAGGTCCCGTTGCAGGACCCGGCGCTCGCCTGCGACGTCGCGACGCGCGCGAAGGCGGCCGGGCACCGCGGCGTCCACATCGGCAACCACGTCGGCGACCGCAACCTCGACGACGAGGGCATCACCGCGTTCCTCGCGCACTGCGCCCGCCTCGGCCTGCCCGTGCTGGCGCACCCCTGGGACATGTTCGGCGCCGACCGCATGCGCGGCCACATGCTCCCCTGGCTGTGCGGGATGCCCGCCGAGACGCACCTCAGCATCCTCGGGCTGATGCTGTCCGGGGCGTTCGAGCGGATCCCGCCGTCCCTGCGCCTCTGCTTCTGCCACGGCGGCGGCAGCTTCGCGTTCCTGCTCGGACGCGCCGACAACGCCTGGCACCGCCGCGACATCGTCCGCGCGGGGTCGCCGCGCCCGCCCTCCGAATACGTCGACCGCTTTTACGTCGACTCGGCGGTCTTCGACCCGCGCGCCCTCCGCTTCCTCGTGGACGTCATGGGCCCCGAACGCGTGATGCTCGGCACCGACTACCCATTCCCACTAGGCGAAATGGAGCCCGGCACCACAATCCGCGACTGCCCCGGCCTGGACGATTCCGAATGCGCCCTCCTCCTAGGCGGCAACGCCCGAACGTTCTTCGCCGCCGCCGAAGAACTGGTGACCACCGAAGGAAGCGCCCTGTGAGCCCGGAAGCGGAGGCACGGGGTCTCGACGCGAACGACCCGCTGCCCACCCTGCGCGGCGAATTCCTGATCCCACCCGCCCCCGGCGGGTCCTACGACGAGGCGGCATATTTCGCGGGCAATTCCCTTGGCCTTCAACCTCGGCGCGTCGCGGAAATGCTCCGTGAGGAGCTGGACGACTGGGCACGCCTCGCTGTCGAAGCGCACACCCAAGGCCGCCGCCCATGGGTGGACTACCACGAACTGCTCCGCGAACCCTCGGCCCGCCTCGTCGGCGCGCTCCCGCACGAGGTCGTCGCGATGAACTCGCTGACGGTCAACCTGCACCTGCTGATGGCGAGCTTCTATCGCCCCGCCGGTGCACGCACCCGCATCGTCATCGAGGACACGGCGTTCCCGTCCGACTCCTACGCGGTCGCCAGCCAGGCCGTCCACCACGACCTCGACCCGGCCACGACGGTCGTCCGCCTCAAACCACGCCCCGGCGAAGAGAACCTGCGCACCGAGGACGTCCTCGCCCACCTCGAACGCGAAGGCGACACCATCGCACTCGTCCTGCTGGGCGGCGTCAACTACCTGACCGGCCAGCTCATGGACATCCCCGCGATCACCAAGGCGGGCCGTGCCGCCGGTGCCGTCGTCGGCTGGGACCTCGCGCACGCCGCCGGGAACGTCCCGCTCCGCCTGCACGACTGGGACGTCGACTTCGCGGCCTGGTGCACCTACAAGTACCTCAACTCCGGGCCGGGCGCGGTCGCCGGATGCTTCGTCCACGAACGGCACGTCCGGGACGCCTCGGTCCCGAAACTGTCGGGCTGGTGGGGAACCGACCCGTCCGTCCGCTTCCGGATGGACCCCGACATCGCGCCTCCGGCCTCCGCCGACGCCTGGCAACTGTCCAACCCGCCGATCCTGGCGCTGGCGCCCGTCCTGGCCTCCCTGGAGATCTTCGACCGCATCGGCATGAACGCCCTACGCGCCAAAAGCCAGCGCATCACCGCCTACCTGGCGTCCCGCCTCGCCACGATCAACGGCCTGGAGATCATCACCCCACCCGATCCGCCGTCACGCGGCGCCCAACTCTCCCTCCGAGTGAACGACGCGGGCGCCCTGGTAGCACGCCTCGCCACCGACCACGGCGTGATCGCCGACGGCCGCGAACCCGACGTCGTCCGCCTCGCGCCCGCCCCCCTGTACTGCACGTTCCACGACTGCCACCGCGCCGCCGAGGCCCTCACCGCCCTGCTCTAGACGGGGATGCCGTCCTTGCGCCACCACTCGACCGCGGCGGCCGGGTCGTCGATGGAGAACGCGTACCCCTGGATGAGCAACCGATCGCTGGTCCAGCTCATGAAGCGCTCGTCGTCCTCGTTCAGCCCGCAGAACAGCCGCCCGCCGCCCCGCCCCGGCCGGGTGTACGGGGCGTTCCCGGCGAACGCGGCCGGGTCGGAGAGGCAGTTGCCGGAAGGGTCGTCGTCGACGTCCTCGAAGCTCCTGCGCATCGCCGCGTTGTCGCGGAACTGGTAGTACAGGACGGTGTTCGGCCCGCCGTCCGGGTGGCAGGCGATCCCGGCGACGGCACCGCCGGCGCTGTGCTGCCGGACGGTGTCGGCGTCGGGGCGGATGCAGAACTGGCGCGTGGCCTTCGGAACGTGGTTCATCAGCGCCTTCTCGGCGGCGGTGGGGAACGGGGGCCTGGACCGCGCGTTCATCGCGGCCGTGACCTTCTCCCGCGTCGGCGGTGCGTCCTCGTCGTACCAGCGGTACAGCGCCTCGCCGTCCTCGTGTTCGGCCCGCCCCATGAACAGCAGCGGCTCGGCGATCCACTCGATGTACTTCTTCCTCTTGTCGGAGTGGCACAGGACGCCGCCGATGTCCACGGTCCGCTCCCGCCATTCCTCGGTGCCGAGGAACGAACCGCCTCCGCAGCCGGTGCCGGACGGCGCCTTCGCCCTGGCGACCCCGTCCTGGTGGCTGCGCCGCAGCCCCGCCAGGGTGGCGAACTGGTAGAACGTCGCGCGTTCCGGCTTGGTCCCGAGGACGTCGCAGTCGATGCCCGCGACCGCGTCGCGCAGGGCGTCCAACTCGCCC
>JBOHBY010000318.1:0-3651 GCA_050698635.1 Spirillospora sp. | reverse complement strand
ACCCTGATCTGGTATTCGCGTCTGAGGTCGGTACGGAGCTAGACGCGGCCAACGTGCGCCGTAAGTTCCGTCGGATCATCAAGAGATCTGGTCTCGACCCGAAGGACTGGACTCCGCGCGAACTACGGCACAGCTTCGTGTCGCTGCTCTCTGACAACGGCGTCCCGCTGGAGAGCATCGCCCGACTCTGCGGGCACAGCGGCACGGGGGTCACTGAAGCCATCTACCGCCATCAGATCCGGCCGGTCATCGACGACGGCGCCACCGTCATGGACCGCATCTTCCCGCAGGCAAGGGAGTAGTGAACCGGCAACCTAGTCACTCGGTTAGACACTCAGGGCCCTAGCTCGCTAGGGGAGTTAGGGCCCTGACCAGGGTGGGCGATACTGGGTTCGAACCAGTGGCCTCTTCGGTGTGAACGAAGCGCTCTCCCACTGAGCTAATCGCCCTGGACGTCGGAAACTCTAGCGCATGCCGGGGGGTGCGTGCGCGTTCGTAAGGTGCGGGGGTCAGGTCCAGAAGGTGGGGTCGTCGATGTTCCAGGGGACGACGAGGCCGTAGAAGACGAGGTAGGCGGTCAGGGCGGCGGCCGCGAGGGCGGCGGTGAGGGTGCCGAGGACGAGGTTGCGGCGGCGGGCGCGGGGGTCGAGGGCCTTTTCCTTCGCGCGGTCGGCGGCGGCCTTGGCGCGGTGGAGGGCGCGCTGGGCCCAGGCGAACTCGGTGGCGAGGATCGCGAGGCCGACGACGATGCCGAGGATGCCGGGGCCGGGGGTGACCATCATGATGAGGCCGCCGAGGAGGACGGCGGAGCCGACGACGAAGACGCCGAGGCGCCAGAGCGTGTTGAGGAGCCGGTTGCGCCGGACACGTTCGCGGAACCGGTGGATGCGGCGCGGCACCGGGGGCGCGGCATCCTTTTCGCTCTTGATTGCCACCCGTTTACCTTAGGGCAGGTGGGGGCGCCAAGGGCCGGGCGGATCGGCTCCTTTGGGGACAAATGATCTGTCTTTGCGCAGGTCAGACGCGGTGAGATGGGTCACAAAGGTCCGGGACGCCGGAATGTTCGGGCGGCCTCGGGCAGTTAGGCGTCATAGATCGCGGGGATGTCGGTGGGGAGGAGAACTACTCACCGGGGAGCCCCGCCTGCGGGACCGACGTTAGAGGGAATGGCCTATGAACACCACCGTCTCAGCGCAGCTGGGCCTTCGACTCGTCGTCCCCGACCGTACGACCGTTCCCCTGCTCGCCGGGCTGGACTACGCGGCCGACGATCCGTACGCGATCCGGATGGCCTTCTATGTGGGCGATGACGAGCCGGTGGAGTGGATCTTCGCCAGGGAGCTCCTGACGGTCGGCATCGTGCGGAAGGTCGGGGACGGGGACGTCGAGGTCTGGCCGGGCTCCGACGACGGCACGCTGAACATCGCGCTGTCGTCCCCGTTCGGGGACGCGCTGTTCGAGGTTCCGCTGTCGCCGCTGGCCGACTTCCTGCACCGGACGTACCAGGCCGTCCCCGCGGGCGAGGAGACCGAGTTCATCGACATCGACGCCGAGCTGGAGAACCTGCTCTGGCCGTCCTAGCCGGACAGGCGGGCGATGTGGCGCATCTTGTTCATCGCGTCCAGGGCGGCGACCTTGTAGGACTCGGCGAGCGTGGGGTAGTTGAAGACGGCGTTGACCAGGTAGTCGACGGTGCCGCCGCAGCCCATGACCGTCTGGCCGATGTGGACGAGCTCGGTGGCGCCCGTGCCGAAGACGTGGACGCCGAGGAGCCGGCGGTCCTCGGGTGAGACGAGGAGTTTGAGCATCCCGTAGGAGTCGCCGATGATCTGGCCGCGGGCGAGCTCGCGGTAGCGGGAGACGCCTACCTCGAAGGGGATCTTGGCCTCGGTGAGGGCGTCCTCGGTCCGGCCGACGAAGCTGATCTCGGGGATCGTGTAGATGCCGATGGGCTGGGTCTCGTGGATCTCCGCGACGGGCTCGCCGCAGGCGTGGTGGGCGGCGAGGCGGCCCTGTTCCATGGACGTGGCGGCCAGGGACGGGAAGCCGATCACGTCGCCGACGGCGTAGATGTGCGGGACGTCGGTGCGGTAGTGCTCGTCGACCTTGATCCGGCCGCGCTTGTCGGCGGCGAGTCCGGCGGCGTCCAGGCCGAGGTCGTCGGTCATGCCGTACCGTCCGGCGGAGTACATGACGGTGTCGGCGGGGATGCGCTTGCCGCTTTCGAGGACGGTGATCGCGCCGTCCGGCATCCGCTCGACGGACGCGACGCTCTCGCGGAACCGGAACGTGACGGCCAGGTCGCGCAGGTGGTACTTGAGCGCCTCGACGATCTCCAGGTCGCAGAAGTCCAGCATCCGCTCGCGCCGCTCGACGACGGTGACCTTGGTGCCGAGCGCGGCGAACATCGAGGCGTACTCGATGCCGATGACGCCGGCGCCGACGACGACCATGGTCTCCGGGATGCGGTCCATGTGGATGATGCCGTCGGAGTCGATGATCGTCCGGTCGTCGAAGGCGACGGTGTCGGGGCGGGCGGGGCGGGTGCCGGTGGCGATGACGACGCGGTCGGCGGTGATCTTCTGCTCACGGTCGCCCGTGCCGCCGATCCCGACCGCGTTGGGTTCGAGGAACCGGCCGTGGCCGGGCAGGACGGTGACGCGGTTGCGGGCGAGCTGGCTGCGGACGACGTCGGTCTCCCGGCCGATGACGTGCTGGGTCCGCATCCCGAGATCGGCGACCGTGATGTCGTCCTTGACCCGGTAGCTCTGGCCGTAGAGTTCGCGCTGGTTGAGGCCGGTGAGGTAGAGCACGGCCTCGCGGAGGGTCTTGGACGGGATCGTCCCGGTGTTGATGCAGACGCCGCCGATCATGTCGCGGCGGTCGACGATGCCGACCCTGCGGCCCAGCTTGGCGGCGGCGATGGCGGCGCGCTGGCCGCCGGGACCCGAACCGAGGACGAGGAGATCGAAGTCATTCACTCCCCCAGTCTGACGGGCCGTGGCGGTTCCTTTGAAGAGTTCAGGCGATCAGGGCGGCGGCGAGGGCGTCCAGTCCGGCCTTGACGCGGTCGAGGGACATGCCGCGGGTGCGGCGCTGGTGGAGGAACAGGTTCGCGGCGAGGGGCGCCAGGAGCGCGTCGGCGAGGTAGGCGGTGTCGGCGCCGGGACGGATCTCGGCGAGCAGCAGCGCCAGGTGCCGGTGGTAGAGGCCGTAGGAGCCGTCCCGGAAGCGTGCGTCCGGCGGGCCCGACTCGGCCATGAGGAGCAGGTCGGCCTGGGCCTCGGTGCGGTCGGCGAGGGCGTGCAGGAACGCGCGGAGGCGGTCGGACGCGGGCGCCCCAGGACCGAGCGGCGGCGGGCCCTGGATGAACGCGGCCTGGAAGCCGCGCTCGCGCTCGTCGATCACGGCGTAGACGAGGCGGGCGCGGTCGCCGAAGCGGCGGTAGACGGTGCCGACGCCGACCCCGGCGGCGCGGGCGACCTCGTCCATGGAGACGGCCTCGGGGCCGCGGGTGGCGATCATCTCGGCGGCGGCGCGCAGGATGCGGCGGCGGTTGAGCGCGGCGTCCGCGCGTTCGGCGGGCGGGCTTCCGACGACCGGCAGCTCGCGCATGGCGTCCCCTCTCGTTACGGCACAGCAGACTAACCG
>JBOHBY010000317.1:0-3598 GCA_050698635.1 Spirillospora sp. | reverse complement strand
CCTCGGCCCCGGCCGGCGGGGCCGGTGCGCCGTCCTGATCGAGGAGCCACAACACTTCCCAACGACTGTCGCTACGGACGGTTACCCGCCTTGTCACCTCTTTCCCACATGTAACGGGATCATGGGCCGGACGTGAGTCCGGATCGTACGGTATCGCCGGATTCGGCCGTGTGCCGCGCCGGTGGTTGAACATGAACTTTCCTCATGAACGTGGGCCGAGTAGAGTCGCGGCATGTCCCCCGTGACCAACCAGACATGGCGCAACTGGGCGGGAAACCAGCAGGCCACACCGCATCGCGTCGTGTCGCCGCGGACCGCCGGAGAGGTGGCCACCGCGGTGCGGTCGGCCGCCGACGACGGCCTCACGATCCGCATGACGGGCACGGGCCATTCCTTCACGGGGGCGGCGGTCGCGGAGGGCGTGCTGCTGCGTCCCGGCGGGCTCACGGCCGTCCGCTCGGTCGACACCGCGTCCGGGCTCGTCACCGTCGAGGCGGGGCTCGCGCTGCACGCGCTCAACCGCGTCCTGGACGAACACGGCCTCGCACTGGCCAACATGGGCGACATCCAGGAGCAGACCGTCGCCGGAGCCCTGCAGACCGCCACGCACGGCACCGGACGCGACGCCGCCGGCCTCGTCTCACAGGTCGCCGCGCTCGAACTCGTCCTCGCCGACGGAACGGTGGTGACCTGCTCGCGCGAGGAGCGTCCCGCCCTGTTCGACGCGGCGCGCGCGGGCGTCGGCGCGCTCGGCGTCGTCACCGCCATCACCTGGCGGACCGTTCCAGCCTTCCTCCTGCGAGCACAGGAGGAGCCGATGAAATGGAACGAGGTGCTCTCCCGCCTGGACGAGTTCGACACCGCCAACGAGCACTTCGAGTTCTACTGGTTCCCGCACACCGAGGGCTGCCTGACCAAGCGCAACAACCGCGTCGAAGGGCCCGCGGAGCCACTGTCCAGGTTCAAGTACTGGCTGGACGACCAGTTCCTGTCCAACACGGTGTTCGGAGCCGTGAACCGGCTGACGCACCGGGTTCCCCCTGCGACGCCCTTCGTGAACGGCATCTCGGCCAAGGCCCTCGGTGCCCGCGCCTACAGCGACACGTCGTACAAGGTCTTCACCAGCCCGCGAACCGTCCGGTTCAAGGAGCAGGAGTACGCGATCCCACGCGAAGAACTCGTCCCTGCCCTGCGGGAGCTTCGCGCGCTGTTCGAGCGGCGGGACTGGCGGATCAGCTTTCCGATCGAAGTCCGGCTGCTCCCCCAAGAGGACGCCTGGCTGTCCATGGCCCACGGACGGCACAGCGCGTTCATCGCCGTACACGTCTACCACCGCGACGCGCACGAGGAGTACTTCCGAGGCGTCGAGGACGTCATGACCGCGCTCGACGGACGTCCGCACTGGGGCAAGCTCCACACGCGCGAGGCCGCGTACCTGGAGAAGGTGTATCCGAGGTTCGGCGACTTCCGGGCCCTGCGGGACGAACTCGACCCCGACCGCCGCTTCGCCAACCCGTACACGAAGCAGGTCTTCGGCGACTAGCCGCCGGTGCCTGCGCGGCCTTGCGGGTCGGCGCCGCCTTGCTCCTGACCGCCGCCGTCCGTCGGGCCGCCGGTGGGCGTCTGCGTGTCCGGAGGCGTCGGCACCGACGACGTGGGCGGGATCGTGGGCTGCTGGCCCGTCGGCTGCTCGGTCGGCCGCGTCGTCGGCTGACCGTCCGGTGTCGTCGGCTGCGTGGACGGCGCGTCACCGGTCGGCGTCTCACTCGGGGTCGCGCCCGGGTCGGTCGGGCTGCCGGACGGATCCGGCGTGGGCGCGTCGTCCGTCTGCCCGCCACCGCCGCCGCCCAGCACGTTGGTGACGGTCAGGCCGTTGCCGGACTTGCCGATGGGCTCACCCGTCGTCGCCTCGTAGATCGTGATCCCGCCGATCACGATGGCGAACACCGCGGCCGATGTGACCGCGAGCTTCACCCAGTGAACCTTGGCCCACTCGACCGTGCTCGACCACGCCGACCGCCGGGCGGCCTCGCGCACCGCGTCCTCCCCCGCCGCCTCGGCGAGCGAGGCCGCGACGGCGTCCACCGGGTCCAGCCGCGTCGCGTTCGGGTCACCGGCCGAGGACGGACGGTCGAGCCGCGTCGCGTTGGGATCGTCCCCGAACGGAGGGTCGAAACGGGTGGCGTTCGGGTCGCCGGACCACACCACGGTCCGGGTCGGGTCGGCGCTGGTCGCGTCTTCGACGGCGCCGTCCGCCATGTCCCTGCGGCGGGCCGCCGTCTGCTGGTGCGTCAGTTCCTTGATCTGGTCGCGGCCCTGGTCGAGGTAGTGCTTGCCGACCGCCGAACCCGCCGTCGAGATCACGCTCATCAGCGCCGCGCCGATGATCGTCCCGTACACGCCCAGGTAGGACGCCCCGAGGGCCGCGGCCGCCGTCGCCGCCGCGCTCGCGACCAGCTGCGTCGTGCTGACATCCGGCAGCTTGCGCGGCATGCCTCTGCTCACCCCTGTCCATCGCCGTCGAACCCCCGGATCATGAACTAACCGGGACATCCGGGTTGTTCCGACCGCGAACGTGACGCTCGCAACGTCGGGGGGTGGAGCCGCGCGCGCCCGTCAGGCACAGTGTGGAAAAAGATGGACAAGAATCAGGCGGGGCTGCGCCCCGCCGGTCGCGTCACCGGCAAGCTTGGTCAGGTGCCCTCTTCGACCTCGTGGAGGGGGCTTCGAGAGCGGCGATGTTCGGACATGCCGGGTACGGTGCTGGCAGCAGGTGTGTCCGAAAGAGAGACTCGGGACCCGGGGGGAAGGGCACGCATGCGCCCTCGGTGGGCATCGGGCGGCCGGCCGGTGAGAGCACGGCAGGCAGGGTCCGAGGTCCTCCGTGCCATCAGGACAGGGCAGGAAGGACACGCATGCAGGAGCTGCGCCTCGTCGCGGTCAGCGAGGACGGTACGTACCTCGTCCTGGCCACCGCGGGCCGAGGCACCCGGTTCACGCTGCCCGTCGACGACCGGCTCCGCGCCGCGGTCCGTGGGCACTTCTCCCGCCTCGGCCAGTTCGAGATCGAAGTGGAGAGTCCGTTGCGCCCCAAGGAGATCCAGGCCCGTATCCGCTCCGGCGAGACCGCGGAGGAGATCGCCGAGTCGGCGGGTATCCCGGTCGAACGCGTCCGCTGGTTCGAGGGCCCGGTCCTGCAGGAACGCGAATACATGGCACAGCAGGCGCAGCGCGTCGCCGTCCGGCGGCCCGGCGAGTCGACCCCGGGCCCGCCGCTCGGCGAGACCGTCGAGGAGCGCCTCGGCCGCGGCGGCGTCGACCTCGAAGAGGTCGAATGGGACTCCTGGAAGTGCGAGGACAACACCTGGCGCGTCCGCCTGTCCTTCTTCGACAACGGGCGCCCGCACGCCGCCGAGTGGACCTTCGACCCGCGCCGCCGGCACGTCTCCCCGCTGGACGAGATCGCCGCGCGCCTGACCGCCGTCGACTGGGACGACGAGCCGCTGCCCGACACCGTCACCCAGCTCGTCCCGCGCCGTCCGGCGATGACGGTCGTGCCCGGCGACCGCGACCCGGCGCCGCGCGGCCTGCCGCCCGC
>JBOHBY010000316.1:0-7796 GCA_050698635.1 Spirillospora sp. | reverse complement strand
GTCGGGCGACGGGTACGCGGCCGCCGCCGCCAAGGCGCCCCAGCCGGGCGGCGGCGAGCAGCTGTGCCAGCACCACTGTCCCGTCGCGCACGTCGCCGCGGAGTTCCCGCAGCTGTGCGAGGCCGAGACCGAGGCGTTCAGCCGCCTGCTGGGCCTGCCGGTCCAGCGGCTGGCCACGATCGCCCACGGCGACGGGATCTGCACGACCCACGTCAGCTCCCGCGCCCTCTGCGGCGGCGACGAGGAACGAACCAGAAAAAATGACGAGGAGTCCGGAGGGACCTCCCTATGACTACGGCAGCCCACCCCGAACTGGAGGGGCTCGACAGGTACAAGTTCGGCTGGGCCGACTCCGACGAGGCCGGGGCCTCGGCGCGGCGCGGCCTGAACGAGGACGTCGTCCGCGACATCTCGGGCAAGAAGGACGAGCCCGAGTGGATGCTCGACCTGCGCCTCAAGGGGCTGCGGCTGTTCAGCAAGAAACCGATGCCCACCTGGGGCTCGGACCTGTCGGAGATCGACTTCGACAACATCAAGTACTTCGTCCGCTCCACCGAGCAGCAGGCCGCGTCCTGGGAGGAGCTCCCCGAGGACATCAAGAACACCTACGACAAGCTCGGCATCCCCGAGGCCGAGAAGCAGCGCCTCATCGCCGGCGTCGCCGCGCAGTACGAGTCCGAGGTCGTCTACCACAAGATCCGCGAGGACCTTGAGGAGAAGGGCGTCCTCTTCCTCGACACCGACACCGGCCTGCGCGAGCACCCGGAGATCTTCCAGGAGTACTTCGGCTCGGTGATCCCCGTCGGCGACAACAAGTACGCCGCGCTCAACACCGCCGTGTGGTCCGGTGGCTCGTTCATCTACGTCCCGCCGGGCGTGCACGTGGAGATCCCGCTCCAGGCCTACTTCCGGATCAACACCGAGAACATGGGCCAGTTCGAGCGGACGCTGATCATCGCCGACGAGGGCTCCTACGTCCACTACGTCGAGGGCTGTACCGCCCCGATCTACAAGTCGGACTCGCTGCACTCGGCCGTCGTGGAGATCGTCGTGAAGAAGGACGCCCGCGTCCGCTACACGACCATCCAGAACTGGTCCAACAACGTCTACAACCTGGTGACCAAACGCGCCGTCGCCTACGAGGGCGCGACGATGGAGTGGGTCGACGGCAACATCGGCTCCAAGGTCACCATGAAGTACCCGGCGGTGTACCTGCTCGGCGAGCACGCCAAGGGCGAGACCCTGTCGATCGCGTTCGCGGGCGAGGACCAGCACCAGGACGCGGGCGCCAAGATGGTGCACGCCGCGCCGAACACCTCCTCCAGCATCATCTCCAAGTCGGTGGCGCGCGGCGGCGGCCGCACGTCCTACCGGGGTCTCGTGCAGATCCAGGAGGGCGCCGAGCACAGCAAGTCCACGGTGAAGTGCGACGCGCTGCTCGTCGACCAGATCAGCCGGTCCGACACCTACCCCTACGTCGACGTCCGCGAGGACGACGTCGAGATGGGCCACGAGGCCACCGTCTCCAAGGTGTCCGAGCAGCAGCTGTTCTACCTGATGAGCCGCGGCCTCACCGAGGACGAGGCCATGGCGATGATCGTGCGCGGGTTCGTCGAGCCGATCGCGCGCGAGCTGCCGATGGAGTACGCCCTTGAGCTGAACCGGCTCATCGAGCTGCAGATGGAAGGAGCCGTCGGCTGATGGGGCTGGCACAGAAGCCTCTCTCGACGCTGCACGACAGGGCGTCGTTCGACGTCGGCGACTTCGACGTTCCGACCGGCCGCGAGGAGGAGTGGCGGTTCACGCCGCTGCGCCGCCTGCGCGGCCTGCACAACGGCACCGCCGACGCCGACGGCAAGGTCCTGGTCGAGGCGGAGGCGGCACCCGAGGTGACCGTCGAGACCGTCGGCCGCGAAGACGCCCGGCTCGGCACGGCGTACGTGCCGTCCGACCGGGTCAGCGCGCAGGCGTGGAGCACGTTCGCGCAGGCGACCGTCGTGACCGTCCCGAAGGAGACGGCCGCGTCGGCGCCGACCGTGCTGCGGCTGCGCGGCGAGGACGCCTCCGCCGCCGCCTACGGCCACACGACCGTGATCGTGGAGCCGTTCGGGCGGGCCACCGTCGTGCTGACGCACCGCGGCCACGCGACCTACGCCGACAACGTCGAGTTCGTCGTCGGCGACGGCGCCCGCCTCTCGGTGATCAGCCTCCAGGACTGGGCGGACGACAGCGTCCACGTGTCCCACCAGCACGCCCGCCTCGGCCGCGACGCCCGGTTCGTCTCGCACAACGTCTCGCTCGGCGGCGACGTCGTGCGGATCTCCCCGTCGGTCTCCTACGAGGGGCCCGGCGGCGACGCCGAGCTGTACGGGGTGTACTTCGCGGACGGCGGCCAGCACCTGGAGCACCGCCTCCTCGTCGACCACGCCGAGCCGAACTGCCGCAGCCGCGTCGACTACCGCGGCGCCCTGCAAGATCAGGACGCGCACGCAGTCTGGATCGGCGACGTGATCATCCGCGCGGAGGCGGAGGGCACCGACACCTACGAGCTGAACCGCAACCTCGTCCTCACCGACGGGACGCGGGTCGACTCCGTCCCGAACCTGGAGATCCTCACCGGCGAGGTCGCCGGCGCCGGGCACGCCTCGGCGTCCGGACGCCTCGACGACGAGCACCTGTTCTACCTCCAGGCCCGCGGCATCACCTTCGACCAGGCGCGCCGCATGGTCGTGCGGGGCTTCCTCGGCCAGCTCGTCGAGCGCATCGAGGTCCCCGAGGTCCGCGAGAAGGTCCGCGACGCGATCGAGGCCGAGCTCGATCTCGGAGGGGCCAGGTGACGTACGTGAAGGTGTGCGCGTACGACGAGGTCCCGGTGGACGGGGCCGTCGCCGTCGAGGTCGACGACACGCCCATCGCGATCGCGCGCAGCGGCGACGACCTGTACGCCGTCAACGACATCTGCTCCCACGCCGAGGTCTCCCTCTCCGAGGGCGAGATCTACGACGGCACCATCGAGTGCTGGTTGCACGGGTCGTGCTTCGACCTGCGCACCGGCAAGCCCACCAATCCGCCGGCCACGCAGCCGGTCGCCACATACAAGGTCAAGGTCGAGGACGGCGACGTCTACGTCTCGCTCGCCGCCTCCGGCGACTGACCCCACGATCGAAGGACAACACGCACCATGGCCACGCTTGAGATCCGCGACCTCCACGTCTCCGTCGGCGACGGCTCCGACGGGTCGAAGGAGATCCTGCGCGGGGTCGACCTGACCGTGACGGCCGGCGAGACCCACGCGATCATGGGGCCGAACGGCTCCGGCAAGTCCACCCTCGCCTACGCGGTCGCCGGGCACCCCAAGTACGAGGTGACCTCCGGCTCCGTCACGCTCGACGGCGAGGACGTCCTCGGCATGACGGTCGACGAGCGCGCCCGCGCCGGGCTGTTCCTGGCGATGCAGTACCCGGTCGAGGTGCCCGGCGTGTCCGTCTCCAACTTCCTGCGCTCGGCCGTCACCGCCGTCCGCGGCGAGGCCCCGAAGCTCCGCGAGTTCTCCAAGGACATGAAGCAGGCGATGGAGAACCTGTCCATCGACCCGGCGTTCGCGCAGCGCAGCCTGAACGAGGGCTTCTCCGGCGGTGAGAAGAAACGGCACGAGATCCTCCAGCTGGAGATGCTCAAGCCGAAGGTCGCCGTCCTGGACGAGACCGACTCCGGCCTCGACGTCGACGCGCTCAAGGTCGTCGCGGAGGGCGTGAACCGGTTCGCGTCCGGCGACACCGGCGTCCTGCTCATCACCCACTACACGCGGATCCTGCGCTACGTGAAGCCCGACTTCGTCCACGTGTTCGCGGGCGGACGCGTCGTCGCCGAGGGCGGCCCTGAGCTCGCCAACGAGCTCGAAGAGCAGGGCTACGAGAAGTACGCGAAGGCGGGCGCGTCCCTATGAACCTGCTGCCGGAGGAGTTGAAGAAGGACTTCCCGCTGTTGCAGCGCACCGTCCGCGGCGGGCGTCCCCTCATCTACCTCGACTCGGGCGCGACGTCGCAGAAGCCCCTCCGGGTGCTGGACGCCGAACGCGAGTTCTACGAGCGGCACAACGGCGCGCCGCACCGGGGGGCCCACCAGCTCTCCGAGGAGGCGACGGAGGCCTACGAGAGCGCCCGCGCGTCCATCGCCCGGTTCATCGGGGCGGCGACCGCCGAGATCGTGTTCACCAAGAACGCCACCGAGGCGATCAACCTGGTCGCGTACGCGATGAGCAACGCCGCCACCGCCGGGCCCGAGGCCGAGCGGTTCAGGGTCGGCCCCGGCGACGAGGTCGTCGTGTCGGAGATGGAGCACCACGCCAACCTCGTCCCGTGGCAGCAGCTCTGCCAGCGCACCGGCGCGACCCTGCGCTGGTTCGGCATCACCGACGAGGGCCGCCTCGACCTGGAAGGGCTCGACGACCTCGTCAACGAGCGCACCAAGATCGTCGCGGTGACGCACCAGTCGAACGTGCTCGGCACCGTCCCGCCGATCGAGCGGATCGTGGAGCGTGCCCACGCCGTCGGCGCGCTCGTCCTGCTCGACTCCGCGCAGGCCGTGCCGCACCAGCCGGTCGACGTCAGCCGGCTCAGTGTTGATTTTCTGGTCTTCTCCGGCCACAAGATGCTCGGCCCGACCGGCATCGGCGTGCTGTGGGGGCGCGGCGAGCTGCTGGAGGCCATGCCGCCGTTCATCACCGGCGGGTCCATGATCGAGGTCGTGCACATGGAGCGCACCACGTTCATGCCGCCGCCGCAGCGGTTCGAGGCGGGCGTCCCGATGACCGCGCAGGCGGTCGGGCTCGGCGCCGCCTGCGACTACCTCGCCGAGATCGGCATGGACCGGATCCACGCCCACGAGGAGGCCCTGGTCGCCTACTCGCTCGAACGGCTGACGGAGATCCCCGGCGTCCGGATCATCGGCCCCGGCACCACCGAGGCCCGCGGCGGCGCCGTGTCGTTCACCGTCGAGGACATCCACCCGCACGACGTCGGCCAGGTCCTCGACGACCTGGGCATCGCGGTCCGCGTCGGCCACCACTGCGCGTGGCCGATCTGCCGCCGCTTCGCCCTGCCGGCGGTCACCCGCGCGACGTTCTACCTCTACAACACCCTCGGCGACGTCGACGCGCTCGCCGACGGGGTCAGGCAGGCCCAGAAGTTCTTCGGCACCACCTGAGGAACAGCCCTGAGACCCGCCCTGTTGTAGCGGTAGAGCCGTGGAAAGGACGTCATGCAGCTGGAGGCGATGTACCAGGAGGTCATCCTGGATCATTACCGCAACCCCCACCACCGGGGGCTGCGGGAGCCGTTCGAGGGCGAGGCGCACCACGTCAACCCGACGTGCGGCGACGAGGTGACGCTGCGCGTCCACCTGGACGGCGAGGGCCAGGACGCCACGGTCGCCGACGTGTCCTACGACGCGATGGGCTGCTCGATCAGCCAGGCCAGCGCGTCGGTGATGTCCGACCTGATCATCGGGAAGTCGGTCAAGGAGGCGATGGCGGTCGGCGAGGAGTTCCTCACGCTGATGCAGTCGCGCGGCCGCGACGTCGAGCCCGACGAGGACGTCCTGGAGGACGCCATCGCGTTCGCCGGAGTGTCGAAGTACCCCGCCCGCATCAAATGCGCCCTGCTCGCCTGGATGGCGTGGAAGGACGCGACCGCCCGCGCACTCGGAGAGACATCATGACCGAAACGGCCGTCCCCGAAGAAGACGTCCTGGAGGCCCTCAAGGACGTCGTCGACCCCGAGCTCGGCATCAACGTCGTCGACCTCGGCCTGGTCTACGGCGTCGACATCGCCGACGAGGTCGCCACCCTGGACATGACCCTCACCAGCGCCGCCTGCCCGCTCACCGACGTGATCGAGGACCAGGCCCACAGCGCCCTGGAGGGCCTGGTCAAGGACGTGAAGATCAACTGGGTCTGGCTCCCGCCGTGGGGCCCCGACAAGATCACCGACGAGGGCCGCGACCAGCTCCGCGCCCTCGGCTTCAACGTCTGACCCCGTGGACGACGGCGGGTTGGTGGACGACGACGGGTTGCGGGCGCGGCGGGCGGCCTCGTTCGGGGGGAGCGCGGCGGCCTACGCGGAGCAGCGGCCTGACTATCCGGACGCGGCGGTCAGGTGGGCGCTGGAGCCGGTCGCGGGACGTTCGCCGCTGCGGGTGCTCGACCTCGCCGCCGGGACCGGGAAGCTGACCGAGGTCCTGCTGCGGATCGGGGTGGACGCGGCCGAAGTCGTCGCGGTCGAGCCGGACGCGGCGATGCTCGACGAGCTGCGCCGCCGGGTGCCGGGCGTGCGGGCCGTCCAGGGGAACGCCGAGGAGATCCCGCTGGGCGACGGGACGGTCGACGCCGTCGTCGCCGGGCAGGCCGTGCACTGGTTCGATCTCGACCGGGCGCTGCCGGAGATCCACCGCGTGCTGGCGGACGGAGGCGTCCTCGCCGCGCTGTGGAACAGCGACGACGACCGGGTGCCGTGGGTGGCGGAGCTGGGCCGGGCGTCGCGGACCAGCGTGTCGTCGCGCTCGAACCCGCCGCTGGAGAAGCTGCCGGAGACGGCCTGGTTCCCCCGGCTCGAACAGGGCGATTTCGCGCACGTCCAGCGGCGGACGGCGGAGTCGCTGGCCGCGACCATCGGGACGCACTCGCACATGCTGGTGCTCGACGACGCCGAACGCGAGGCCGCCACGCGGCGGCTGCTGGCGTTCCTGCGGGCCACGCCGGAGACGGCCGAGGGGGAGTTCGACCTGCCGATCGTCACCTTGGCCCTGCGTGGTCGGCGGGGCACTTAGCGTCCTTGGCCCTGGCGGGCCAGAGGGTGTAGGTGATCGGCCACAGCGACCAGATCGCCAGGACGAAGCCGAGACGCCCGATCCAGCCCTCCAGCGCCTCGGTGCGCCCGGCGTCGTCGACCCAGGCGATCATCGCGAGGAGGATGCCGCAGCCGATCGCGGTGGCGATGATCGCCTTGCCGAACTCGCGCCACTCGTACCGGACGTGCGCCCAGCCGTACTTCGGGTTGCCGCGGGGCGGCGGGCCGCCGGCGAAGCGGTGCGCGAAGCGCTCGTCGGCCCAGCGGACCATGCTGTGCCCGAACGCGACGGAGTAGCCGATGTAGGCGGCGGCGAGGCCGTGCGCGAAGCCCGCCGTCCCGCCGTCGCGCAGGTCGGCGGCGGTGGCCGCGAGCAGGACCACGTCGACCAGCGGGACGCAGAGCAGCAGCACCGTGCTGGCGCGCCGCAGGCGCAGCAGGTAGCGGGTGATGAGACCGGCGCCGAGAACCACCCAGAAGCCGATCTCGCAGGCGGCGATGATCGCGATGAGCACGTGGAAGCTCCTTTCCCGTTCGGTTCCATCGTGGGCTCGGGAAGGGGCCGGGATCGTCGTCCGCTGTACGGTTTCGCGGGTCGTCCGAAGGATGTACGCGCCCTCGTCGGCCCGGTGGACCGCACACCCGCGCGGAGATGCTGAGATGGACGGGTGCGCAAGCTCACCACGCGAAAGGACGCGCTCGTCGCCGCCGCGGCGCTGGCGGGCGGCCTGGTGCTGCTCTCAGTGCACGGCTACTCCACGTGGTCGAAGGACTGGGACCCGTCGCCCTGGCTGCGCCTGATCCCGCTGCTCGGGCTGTCGTCGGCGCTGCTGATGCGGCGGACGCGGCCGCTGACCACGCTGGCGGTGGCGACGCCGTTCAACTTCGCCGACGTGGCGCTGGGCACGAGCATCGCCACCGCGATGATCTACGGGGACGCGCTGTACGCGG
>JBOHBY010000315.1:0-3983 GCA_050698635.1 Spirillospora sp. | reverse complement strand
GCGTCCTGCACGTCGAGCGCGGTCACCCGCATCCCGCCGGGCGCGTGCGCCGTCCCGGACGCGTGAGCCGTTCCGGGCGCGCCGAGCGTCACCCCGGTCGCGGCCGAGGCCCCGAGGAAGCCCCTTCGCGAGATCATCACGCGCCCCATCCCGCCGCCTGCCCGTCCTTGCGCTCGCCGGCGACCCGCTCGTAGTAGCCGGACGCCTTGTACGCGGCGACCGGGTCGCGGTGCAGCCCCATCTCCTCGCGCAGCTCGGCGAGCAACGGCCGGACGTCGGTGTTGTAGGCGTCCATGAACACCGCGTTCGCGCCGAGCACGTCACCCGAGGACTGCGCGGCGGCCAGGGCCTCGCCGTCCACGAGCAGCGCCTTCGCCGTCGCCTCCTGGACGTTCATCACCGAGCGGATCTGCCCCTGGATCTTCGGCTCGATGTTGTGGCACTGGTCGAGCATGAACGCCACGCCCGCCGGGGCGTCGTACCCGCCGCCCCGCACCACCTCGTACATGATCCGGAACAGCTGGAACGGGTCGGCCGCGCCGACCATCAGGTCGTCGTCGGCGTAGAAGCGGGAGTTGAAGTCGAACCCGCCGAGCTTCCCCTCGCGCAGCAGGAACGCCACGATGAACTCGATGTTCGTGCCCGGCGCGTGATGGCCGGTGTCGACGACGACCTGCGCCTTCGGGCCGAGGCGCACGCAGTGCGCGTAGGACGCGCCCCAATCCGGCAGGTCGGTCATGTAGAACGCGGGCTCGAACAGCTTGTACTCCAGCAGGAACCGCTGGTCGTCGCCGAGCCGCTCGTACACGGCCGACAGCGCCTCGGCCAGCCGGTCCTGCCGGGCGCGGATGTCGTCCTGCCCCGGGTAGTTGGTGCCGTCGGAGAACCACAGCTTCAGGTCGCGCGAGCCCGTCACGTCCATGATGTCGACGGCTTCGAGCAACTGGTCGAGCGCCTTGCGGCGGACGGCCGGATCGGGGTTGGTGACACTGCCGAGCATGTAGTCGTCGTCCTGGAAGACGTTGGTGTTGACGGCGCCGATCCGCACCCCCCTCTCCTCGGCGTGCGCGGCCAGCGCGGCGTAGTCGTCCACCCGGTCCCAGGGGATGTGGACGGCGACGCGCGGCGCGACGCCGGTGAAGCGGTGCACCTGCGCGGCGTCGTCGATCTTCTCCTGCGGGGTGCGCGGCACGCCCTCCTGGGCGAAGACCTTGAACCGGGTCCCCGAGTTCCCGTACGCCCACGAAGGAGTCTCGATCTGCTGGCGGCGCAGGGCGTCCTTCACCGCGCTGGTGTCGTTCACGTATGTCCCCTCAATCCACATGGAAGACCTCAAGGAGCGGCCGGATCCCGTCGTCGGGGCGGCCGTCGAGGTCCTCGAAGTACGGCGCCATCTCCGCCTGCCAGCGCGCGTTGACCTCGGTGCGGGCCATCGCCTCCTGCGCGGCCTCGAAGTCGTCGGTCTCCAGGTAGCCGACGAGGAGACCGTCCTCGCGCAGGAACAGCGAGTAGTTGCGCCAGCCGGTGTCGCGCAGCGCGTTGCGCATGTCGGGCCAGACCGCCTGGTGGCGCAGCTTGTACTCCTCCAGGCGGTCCTGCCTGACCTTCAGCAGGAAGCAGACGCGCTTAGTGCGTCCGGACATCGACGGATCAGAAGTGGTACTGGTCGATGTTCTTGGCGTCGAACACCGTCGGCGGGCCGAGGATCACCTCGCCGTTGGCGCCGATCGCGCGCTCGCCGAGCTTGCCGGCCTTGAACTTCTCGCCCTGCGCGCCGGTGATCTGGCCGGACGCCAGCGCCGCCGCCGCGTAGGAGGCGAGGTAGCCGAGGTTCTTCGGGTCCCACAGCTCGAACTGCTTGACGGTGCCGTCCTTGACGAACTTGCGCATCTGGTCCGGGGTGCCGAGCCCGGTCAGCACGACCTTGCCCTTGTACTTGGACCCGGAGATGTAGCGGGCCGCGGCGGCGATCCCGACCGTCGTGGGCGAGATGATGCCCTTCAGGTTCGGGTACGCCTGGAGCAGCCCCTGCGTCTGCTGGAACGACTTCTGGTCGTCGTCGTCGCCGTAGGCGACCTTGACGAGCTTCATCCCGGCGTACTCGGGCTTCTTCAGCTCGTCCTTCATGAACTTGATCCACGTGTTCTGGTTGGTGGCGTTCGCGGTCGCCGACAGGATCGCGATCTCGCCCTTGTGGCCGAGCTGCTGGGCCAGGAGCCGGACCTCGCTGCGGCCGATCTCCTCGGAGCTGGCCTGGTTGATGAACAGGTCGCGGCACTGGGGGTTGGTGTCGGAGTCGTAGGCGACGATCTTGATGTCCTTGGCCATCGCCTGCTTGAGCGGGCCGCACACCGCGTTCTCGTCGTTGGCGGCGATGAGGATCGCGTCGTGCCGCTGCTGGACGAGCGTGTTGATGTAGGAGACCTGCGAGGACGCCGACGCGTCGGAAGGACCGACCTCCTTGGCCGCCGCCCCGAACTCCTTGGCGGCCGCGATCCCGGCGTTGTCGACGATCGTCTCGTACGGGTTGTTGACCTGCTTCGGCAGGAACGCCAGCTTCAGGTCCTTCTTCAGCGGCGCGTTCGGGTCGGCGGACGCCTTCCCGCCGGCCTTGGCGTCCCCGGAACCGGACGCGGAGTCCTTGGTGGTCCCGCCGCAGCCGGCCAGGCCGAGCGCCAGGACGCTCGCCGCGGCGACGGCCGCCAGCCGGCGCGGGGCGCGCAGACGAATGGTCATCAGGGTGCCTTCCGATCTCTACGGGGTGGGTTGAGCGCGGCGGGGGTCATGGGGTCGCGGCCGGTGCCGCAGGGGTCGCGGCCGGTCTCGCGGCCTGGCGTCTGCCCTGCGCCTCGCGCACGACGGCGATCAGCCGCGGGGTGAGGACGCTGACGATGAGCAGCAGCCCGGTGACGATCGACTGCACCTCGGTCGACACGTCGTTGAGCATCAGCAGGTTGCGGAGCAGCCCGATCAGCAGGACGGCGGCGATGACGCCGCCGAGGGTGCCCTTGCCGCCGTCGAAGTCGACGCCGCCGAGCAGCACCGCCGCGATGACGGTGAGCTCCAGGCCGAGGCCGTTGTCGGCGCGGGCGCTGCCGTAGCGGAGCGTGTAGACGATCCCGGCGAACCCGGCGACCAGCCCCGACACGACGAACAGGATCAGCTTGAGGCGCTTGACGCGGATGCCCGCGAAGTAGGCGGCGTCCTCCTGCGCGCCGATGGCGAACAGGGACCGTCCGACGCCGGTGGCGTGCAGGACGACGCCGGTCGCGATGGCGAGCAGCGCGAACAGGGCGATCGGGTACGGGATCGGCGTGCCCGGGATGGACGACGTCGCCAGGTCGGTGTAGGTGACCGGGAACTCGGAGATGGCGCCGGTGCCGAGCGTCACGTACGCCAGGCCCCGGTACAGGGTCATCGTCCCGATCGTCACGGCGAGGGACGGCAGCCCGAGCCTCGTGACGAGCAGCCCGTTCACGAGGCCGCAGACGAGGCCGACGGCCAGCACCAGCGGGATGATCGCCTCGATGGCCATGCCGCCGTCCCACAGCTTGCCGGTCAGCGCGCTGCACAGCCCGAGGATGGACGCGACCGACAGGTCGACCTGGCCGCAGACGACCAGCAGCGTCATCGGCAGCGCGATCAGCGCGATCTCGCTGAGGTCGTCGAGCGCGAACGACAGGTTGTCGTTGTTGGCGAAGTCGGGCGAGAACCCGGCGCCGCCCGCGAACACGACGACCAGCAGCGCGGTGACGGCGGTCTCCCACCGCAGCAGGCGGCTCATGACCGTCCCTCCCCCTTGGCTTCCAGGGACCGCTGTTTCAGCGCCCGGGTGACGCGGAGCGCCAGCAGCCGGTCGACGCTGATGGCGAGCAGCAGCAGGACGCCGGTGATCGCGTCCTGCCAGAACGAGTTGACCTTCAGCACCACCAGGACGCTGCCGATGGTGGTGAGCAGCAGCGCGCCGAGCGCCGCCCCGTACA
>JBOHBY010000314.1:0-3185 GCA_050698635.1 Spirillospora sp. | reverse complement strand
CGCGGTCAGTCCGTTGGACGCGCCGTCCTGGTTGATCGCACTGCCGCGCACGACCGCCAGCACGGGGTGTCCGTTGCGGCGGGCGTCCGACAGCCGTTCCAGCAGGAGGATCCCGGCGCCCTCCGCCCAGCCGGTGCCGTCGGCTCCGGCGGCGAACGCCTTGCAGCGCCCGTCCGGCGCGAGCCCCCGCTGCCTGCTGAACGCGATGAACGGCACCGGCAGCGACATCACGAGGACGCCGCCCGCGAGCGCGAGGTCGCAGTCGCCGTTGCGCAGCGACTGCCCGGCCAGGTGTAGCGCCACCAGCGACGACGAGCAGGCCGTGTCGACGGTCAGCGCGGGCCCTTCGAGGCCGAGCGTGTACGCGATGCGGCCGGAGATCACCGAGGCGGCGTTGGCGGTGCTGAGGTAGGCCTCCTCGGTCTCGGGCATCGCGTCGAGCACATACGCGTAGTCCTGGCCGCCGGATCCGACGAACACGCCGACCCGCCCCTCCCGGAGCGAGCGCGGGTTCACCCCGGCGCGCTCGAACGCCTCCCACGACAGCTCCAGCGCGATCCGCTGCTGCGGGTCCATCGTCAGCGCCTCGCGCGGGGAGATGCCGAAGAACCCGGCGTCGAACTCCCCCGCGTCGTGGACGAAGCCGCCCTCGCGGACGTAGCTCGTATTCGGCCGGTCCGGGTCGGCGTCGAACAGCGCGCCGGTGTCCCAACCCCGGTCGGACGGGAACGGCGAGATCGCGTCGCCGCCGTCCGCGACGAGCCGCCACAGGTCCTCGGGCGAGCGGACCCCGCCCGGATACCGGCAGCTCATCGCGACGATCGCGATCGGCTCGGGCTCGGCCGCCTCCGCCTCCCGCAGCCGCTCGCGCGTCTGGTGCAGTTCGGCGGTCACCCGCTTCAGATAGTCCAGGAGCTTCTCGTCGTTCGCCATCAGAACCTTCTAGCGAGGGGACCCGCGCCTTTAGGCGTGGGGGGAATGGTGGCGCGGAGCGCCGCTGAACCTGTTTGATCACAATCCTGCACTGTTAGACCTGTCTCACTTGTAGAATGATCGTCATGTCCGTGACGCGGAAGGTTCGCCGGTTCTCCGGCGGCGTGTACGACCTGGGCCTGCACGTGGTGTGGTGCCCGAAGTACCGCCGCCCGGTGCTCGGCGGCCGGGTCGCGGAACGACTGGAGGAGCTGATCCGGGCCAAGGCCGACGAGCGCGGCTGGGAGGTCATCGCCCTGGAGGTGATGCCCGACCACGTGCACCTGTTCGTCAAGCACGACCCGAAAGCCTCAGCCTCGTATGTGGCCAACCAGTTCAAGGGCTTCACCTCCCGCGTCCTGCGCAGCGAGTTCCCGCACCTGAAGTCCCGGCTGCCGACGCTGTGGTCGTCGTCGTACTTCGCCGCGTCGGTGGGCGCGGTGTCGGAGACGACCGTGCGCCGTTACATCGACACCCAGTGGGAACGCCCCTGGAAGAAGAGCACCGGGGGCAAGGGTGCGTAGGTCGTACAAGTTCCTGCTGCGCCCCACGAACCGGCAGGCCGGGGCCCTGCACGCGATGCTGGCCGATCACCGCGCGCTCTACAACGCGGCGTTGCAGGAACGCCGGGACGCCTACGCGCACGCCTCCAAGACCCGTATCCGGTACGGGGACCAGTCCGCTCAGCTGTCTGGCATCCGCGCGTTCGACCCCGACCAGGCCCGGTGGTCGTTCTCCTCCCAGCAGGCCACCCTGCGCCGGTTGAACCGCGCCTTCGAGGCGTTCTTCCGCCGCGTCACCAAGGGTGACAAGCCCGGCTACCCCCGCTTCCGGTCCCGGTCTCGATTCGACACCGTCGAGTTTCCCAAGGACGGTGACGGCTGCAGGTGGGACAGCGTCCCGCACGACCCGCAGACCCGCGTCCGGCTCCAAGGGATCGGTCACGTCCGCGTGCACCAGCACCGTCCCGTCAAGGGCCGGGTGAAGACGATCAGCACGAAACGGGAAGGCCGCCGCTGGTACGTGATCCTGTCCTGCGACGATGTGCCGGCCGAGTCCCTGCCCGCGACAGGCCGCCAGGTCGGAATCGACCTGGGCGTGACGCACTTCCTGGTCACCAGCGCCGACGAGTACGTGACCAACCCGCGTCCCGCCAAGAACGCGGCCGACCGGCTCGCCGCCGCACAACGCGCCCTGGACGCCTTCCCCCACAAGGCCAGGAAGCGGACCAAGAAGCACCGGCAGGCGGCACGGAAGGTGGCGCGCCTGCACGCCAAGATCCGCCGCCAACGCCTCGACCACGCACACAAGACCGCCGGCTTCCTCGTCCGCTCCGCCGACGTGATCGCGCACGAGAAGCTGCCGGTGGCGAACATGGTCCGCCGCCCCCGGCCCCGGCGGGGCGACGACGGCACCTACGAACCCAACGGGGCATCGGCCAAGGCCGGGCTGAACAAGAGCATCCTGGACGCGGGTTGGGGGGTATTCCTGGGAGTCCTCGCGCACAAGGCAGAATGCGCCGGTCGCGAGCTGATCCCCGTGGACCCCCGCAACACCTCCCGCCAATGCCCGAAATGCGGGCATACCGCCAAAGAGAACCGCGACCACGAAGTCTTCGAGTGCACCGCGTGCGGGCACGCCGACCACGCCGACCACGTCGGGGCACTCAACATCGCAGCAAGGGCCGGGCTGGCCCTCCGCGCCGTCGCCTAGCCGACGACACGGGAAGCCCGCGACTTCAGGCGTGGGTGGAGTCACTGGCGCCTCTCCGCTCAGGCCATGCCGAGGTCTTTGTCGATGAAGTCGAAGATGTCGTCGGCCGACGCGCTCTCCAGCCGGTCCGCCACGGCCTCCGCCGCGTCCCGCTCGCCCGTCCCGGCCCCGGCCGGTTCGGTCAGCCGCGCCGCCATGCTCCGCAGGCGCGCAGCGAGCCTGCCGCGTTCGGTCTCTTCCGCCGTGAGCACCGCGAGCGCCTCTTCGAGCCGGTCCAGTTCGGCGGCGATCGGACGATCGCCGTCCGCGCCACCGACCGAGCCGCCGCCGTCGGGCCGCAGCAGGCCGGTCAGGTGCGTCGCGAGCGCGGCCGGGGACGCGTGGTCGAACGCCAGGGTCGCGGGCAGCCGCAGGCCGGTGGCCGCGCCGAGCCGCGACCTGAGCTCCACCGCCGCGACCGAGTCGAGCCCGAGGTCCTTGAACGCACGGGCGGGGTCCAG
>JBOHBY010000313.1:0-3592 GCA_050698635.1 Spirillospora sp. | reverse complement strand
TCCTGGTGAAGAAGCCCACGATGGACTACCAGAACCTGAAGTTCTCCCAGAAGGACTTCACCTGCCTGCCCAATATGCGCGTCGAGAAAGAGGACGAGAAGTTCGCCGCGCAGTTGCAGGTCTCGGCCCCGCGCCAGCCCTACACGAAGAAGACCGTCGAGTTCGGCATGCGGTTCAAGTACGAGCGGCCGTCCAACTACTATCTGGCCGCCCAGTTTCGTGAACCCGGACCCTATGGCAGTGCGGGGCCCAACTGGGCCACCAGCAAGCCGCACCTGTATCCGCAGGGGGCAGGGGGCGACCACGGGCTGGACCTCACCTACCCGGACGACTTCACCTGGAACGGGTCGCAGGGCGGGACGGGGTCGCTGTACAAGGGCGTCTGGACGATCGTGTGGTTCCGCGTGGCGCCCAACGGCGACGCCTACTATCTCGGCTGCGACGGCTTCACCGTGAAGTGATCAGCGAACGGCGATGATCGCGGAGCCGTGGCCGAACAGGCCCTGGTTGACGGCGAGGCCCGTCCGGGCGCCCTCGACCTGGCGGCCCTCCGCGCGCCCGCGCAGCTGCCAGGTCAGCTCGCAGACCTGCGCGATCGCCTGCGCCGGGATCGCCTCGCCGAAGGACGCGAGCCCGCCGCTCGGATTCACCGGGACGCGGCCGCCGAGCGCGGTCGCCCCCGAGCGCAGCAGGTCCTCGGCCCCGCCCGGTTCGCACAATCCGATGTCCTCGTACCAGTCCAGTTCCAGGGCGGTGGACAGGTCGTAGACCTCGGCGAGCGACAACTCGTCCGGCCCGATCCCGGCCTCCGCGTAGGCGGCGTCCGCGATCGCGGCCCGGAACGGACGCTCTGGTGGCGCCGCCGTCAGCGCCGAGTCCGTGGCGAAGTCGGGCAGGTCAAGGACGGTCTTCGGGAACGTCGGCGTCACCGTCGACAGGCCCGTGACGCGCACCGGATCGGCGACGCCGTGCCGCCGCGCGAAGTCCATCGACGTCAGGACGAGCGCCGCCCCGCCGTCGCTGGTGGCGCAGATGTCCAGGAGACGCAGCGGGTCGGCGACCACGGCGGACGCGCGGACGTCGTCCACCGTCACCGCCTTGCGGTACCGGGCGTTCGGGTTCGCGAGCCCGTGCCGCGCGTTCTTCACCTTCACGGCGGCGAAGTCGTCCAGCGTCGCGCCGTGCACGGCCATCCGGCGGCGCGCGAACAGCGCGAAGTAGATCGGGTTGGTGGCGCCCAGCAGCCGGAACCGGAGCCAGTCGGGGTCGCCCGGACGGTCGCCGCCGACCGGCTTGAAGAACCCCTTCGGCGCCGTGTCCGCGCCCACGACCAGCGCCACGTCGCACAGCCCCGCCAGGATCTGCGCGCGCGCCGAGCCGATGGCCTGCGCCCCGGACGCGCACGCCGCGTAGCTGGACGAGACCGGCGCGCCCGTCCAGCCGAGCGCCTGCGCGAACGTCGCCCCCGCGACGAACCCCGGATAGCCGTTCCGGATGGTGTCGGCGCCCGCCACGTACTGGACGTCCGTCCACGCGACCCCGGCGTCGGCGAGCGCGGCCCGCGCCGCGACCAGGCCGTACTCGACGAAGCCGCGCCCCCACCTCCCCCACGGATGCATTCCCGCCCCCAGCACCGCGACGTCTCCGCTCACCTGACGGGCCTCCACATCCAGACGGTGTATTCGGCTTCGTCGTCGGCGTAGAGGACGCCTTCGGTGAGCTCGACCTCCATCCCGACGGCGAGATCGTCGACCGTGTGGCCGGGCGCGACCTGCCCGAGGACGATCATGCGCTCGGCTTCGAGTTCGACGGCCGCGACCGCGTACGGCACGAACGGGTCGGGCGACACGTAGGGCGCTGGCGGCCTGTACCGGGAGTCGGCGTACGACCAGATCCGTCCGCGCGTGGAGAGGGTGTAGGGCTCCAGTTCGGAGCCGTCCTTCGGGCCGTCGCAGCGCGGATTGCGGCAGGCCGGCTCGTTGCGCGGAAAGTACGGCGTGCCGCACGACACGCAACGGGTGCCCAGCAGCCGCACCCCGCCGTCCCCGGAGACGAACCACCCCTCGACCGCCGGACGACGCGCTTTGACCATGCTCACGCGGCGCAGGCTAACAACGGGACGTCCGCCCGGACGGCCGATGCCCGCTGAGCGGGACGCCGGCCCCACCTTCAAGCCCGCTGACTGACGCGTCAGTAACGTCGGTCGCTACAGTGAACCGAGTCGGATTCTGTCCCAGCGAAAGGCAGAGCGCATGCGGACTGGGCTTCAGGGGAAGACGGCCCTGGTCACCGGGGCGTCCCGGGGCATCGGCAAGGCCATCGCCACCGCGCTGGCCGCCGAGGGCGCCAACGTCGTGCTCTCCTCGCGCAGGCAGGAGGCGCTGGACGAGGTCGCCAAGGAGATCGGCGCCGCGCATCCGGACGCGGGCGTCCTGGCGAAGGCCGCGCACGTGGGCGACGCCGACGCGGCCGCCGCCTGCGTGGACGCCGCCGTCGCCGAGTTCGGCGGCCTCGACGTCCTGGTCAACAACGCCGGGACGAACCCCTACTTCGGCCCGATGGCCGACATCGAGCCGTCGGCCGCCGCCAAGACCGTCGAGGTCAACCAGTTCGCGGTCGTCCAGTGGACGCGGCTCGCGCTGCGCGCGTCCCTGGCCGAGCGCGGCGGCGCGATCGTCAACATCGCCTCCGTCGGCGGCCTGGTCACCGAGCTCGGCATCGGCTACTACAACGCCACCAAGGCCGCCGTGATCCACCTCAGCAAGCAGTTCGCGATGGAGCTGGCGCCGAAGGTCCGCGTCAACTGCATCGCGCCGGGACTGGTCAAGACGCACCTCGCCCGCGCGCTGTGGGAGAACAACGAGGACGAGATCAGCAGGCTCACGCCGCTCGGCCGCATCGGCGAGCCCGCGGACATCGCGAGCGCGGCCGTCTTCCTCGCCGGTGACGCCTCGTCCTGGATGACCGGGCAGACGCTCGTCGTGGACGGCGGCGCCACCATCCGCTCGTCGATCTTCTAAGGAGACGCCATGTCACGCTGGGGTCTGACCATTCCGCTGACCGGTCTTCCGCTGGCCGAGCACCGCGAGATCATCGCCGACCTGGCCGGGCTCGGCTACACCGACGCCTGGTCGGCCGAGGTGAGCGGCGCCGACGCGTTCACCCCGCTCGCGCTCGCCTCGCAGTGGGGCCCTGACCTGCGCCTCGGCCCCGCCATCGCGCCCGTCTACACGCGCGGTCCGGCCCTGCTGGCGCAGCACGCCGCGACCCTCGCCGACCTCGCGCCCGGACGGTTCGTGCTCGGCATCGGCAGCTCGTCCGACACGATCGTGGAGCGCTGGAACGGCCTCCGGTTCGACGAGCCGTACAAGCGCACCCGCGACACGCTGCGGTTCCTCCGCAGGGCCCTGGCGGGGGAGAAGGTGAAGGAGGAGTACGACACCTTCGCCGTGCGGGGCTTCAAGCTGGAGATGCCCCCGGCCGTGCCGCCGCCGATCGTGCTGGCCGCGCTGCGTCCCGGCATGCTGCGGCTCGCCGCCCGCGAGGCGGACGGCGCGATCAGCAACTGGCTGGCCCCGGCCGACGTCCGGAC
>JBOHBY010000312.1:0-3119 GCA_050698635.1 Spirillospora sp. | reverse complement strand
GGCCTGGACGTAGACCGTCGCGAAGCGCTGCCCGATCGTGATCGTGCTCAGCGCGGCGAGGACCCACAGCGCGACCGCGAGGATGAACGGCACGCCAAGACCGTCGAACCCGGCGGCGACGAGCGCGACGATGAGCCGCTCGGCGCGCTCGGCGATGCCGACGTTGCAGGTGTAGCCGAGGCCCTCGGCGCGGGCCTTGGCGTAGGACACCACGACCCCGGCGACCAGGCAGTACAGCGCGAGCCCGGCGAGCAGCTCCCGGTCGTCGCGGTACAGCCCGATCATCAGCCCGGAGAAGATCGCGGCGTCGGCGACCCGGTCCATCGTGGAGTCCAGGAACGCGCCGAACTTGGAGATCTTGCCGGTGACGCGGGCGACGGCGCCGTCCAGCATGTCGAACAGCACGAACGCGGTGATCACCATCGTGCCCCAGAAGAACTCACCGCGCGGGAACAGCACGAGCGCGCCGGCGGCGACGCCGAGCGTCCCGACGACGGTGATGGCGTTCGGCGACGGCCCGATCCGCGCGACCGCGTGGCCGACGGGCGTGAGGACGCGTTCCAGTCCGGGCCTGATCTTGTTGAGCATCGCCGTCCTTCTGCTGGTCTCGGCCGCCAATCGTAGTGCGGCCGGTGCGCACCGGTGACCTGGACCGGTTTGAGAGCGCGGGCCCGGGTTTGGGCCCGCCATGCCGAGGACAGATCACGGTTGATTGTCCTTCACCCCTTGTGGTCCCGCTCGTCACGGGAAAAGGTGGTGATACGGGTGTGACGTCGGTCACGCACGTTGGACGAGGTCGGACGCCGCACTCGGACGTCAGGGCCGGGCCCCGCGCCGGGGCCGGGCCCCAACCGCACGCGGGCCCGCACGCGTGACACGCGCGGGGACCCGTCCGAGGAGGTAGCGATGGCGGACAAGGGAGGCCACCCGGGAGCCCCCGGCAGGGCACCGGAGGCCGGCGGGTGCGACAAGGTGCGCAATGTCGCGCTGGTCGGCCATTCAGGGGCCGGGAAGACGACGCTCGTGGAGGCGCTGCTGGCCGCCACGGGGACGCTGCAGCGGGCGGGGAAGGTCGAGGACGGCACGACCGTCAGCGACTACGACGAGGTCGAGGTGCGCCAGCAGCGCTCGGTGAACCTCGCGCTCGCCCCGTTCGAGCACGGCGGCGTCAAGATCAACCTCATCGACACTCCCGGCTACGCCGACTTCGTCGGCGATCTGCGGGCCGGGCTGCGCGCCGCCGACGCGGCGCTGTTCGTGATCTCGGCGGTGGACGGCATCGACGGCCTCAGCCGGATGCTGTGGGAGGAGTGCGCCGCCGTCGGGATGCCCCGCGCGGTCGTCGTCACGAAGGTCGACCAGCAGCGCGGCGACTTCGACGACGTCGTCATGTCGTGCCAGGACGTCTTCGGCGAGGGCGTCGCGCCGCTGTACTTCCCGGTCACCAACGGGGACGGCCTGAAGGGCCTGATCGGGCTGCTGACCCAGCGGTGCCTCGACTACTCCACCGGGAAGCGCACCGACTGCGACCCCGACCCGGAGTACCTGGACCAGATCTCCGAGCAGCGCGCGTCGCTGATCGAGGGGATCATCCAGGAGAGCGAGGACGAGTCGCTCATGGACCGGTACCTGTCCGGTGAGGACATCGACGTCAAGGCGCTCATCGAGGACCTGGAGACCGCGGTGGCGCGCGGCAGCTTCTACCCCGTCCTCGCGACGTCGGTGCCGCACGGCGACCATCCGGGCCCGGTCGTCGGCATGCTGGAGCTGCTGGAGATCATCACACAGGCGTTCCCGTCACCCCTCGAACACGGCATTCCCCCCGTGCACCCGGTGAAGGGCGGGCCGCCGAAGGAGGTGTCCTGCAGCCCGGACGGGCCGCTGATCGCCGAGGTGATCAAGACGACGTCCGACCCGTACGTGGGGCGGATCTCGCTGGTCCGGGTGTTCTCCGGGACGCTGCGCCCCGACACGACCGTGCACGTGTCCGGGCACGGCATGCAGGACCGCGGCCACGAGGACCACGACGTCGACGAACGCGTCGGCGCGCTGACGTCGCCGCTCGGCAAGGCGCAGCGGACGGCGTCGTCCTGCATCGCGGGCGACATCTGCGCGGTCGCCAAGCTCACCCGCGCCGAGTCGGGCGACACGCTGTCCGACCCGGGCTCCCCCGTGGTGATGGCCCCCTGGTCGATGCCCGACCCGCTGCTGCCGGTGGCGATCCGGGCCAAGTCCAAGGCCGACGAGGACAAGCTCAGCCAGGCGCTCGGCCGGCTCGTCGCCGAGGACCCCACGCTGCGGCTGGAGAACAACTCCGAGACGCGGCAGCTCGTGCTGTGGTGCATGGGCGAGGCCCACGCCGACGTGCTGATCGACCGGCTCAGGTCCCGGTACGGGGTCGAGGTCGAGCGGGTCGTCCTGCGCGTCCCGCTGCGCGAGACGTTCGGCGGGGCCGCCAAGGGCCTCGGCCGGCACGTCAAGCAGAGCGGCGGGCACGGCCAGTACGGCATCTGCCACATCGACGTGGAGCCGCTGCCGTCCGGTGAGGGCTTCGAGTTCGTCGACAAGATCGTCGGCGGGGTGATCCCGCGGCAGTTCATCCCGTCGGTGGAGAAGGGCCTGCGGCAGCAGATGACGCGCGGCGTGTCCGCCGGGTATCCGCTGGTCGACATCAAGGTCACGCTGCGCGACGGCAAGGCACACTCGGTCGACTCCTCCGACATGGCGTTCCAGGCCGCCGGGGCGCTGGCGCTCAAGGACGCGGCGGGGCAGGTGGCCGTCCTGCTGCTGGAGCCGGTCGACGAGGTGGACGTGCTCATCGCCGACGACTACGTGGGCCCGATCATGTCCGACCTGTCGTCGCGGCGCGGCCGGGTGCTCGGGTCCCAGGCGGTGCCCGGCGGCCGCACGATGATCAAGGCGGAGGTGCCGCAGCTGGAGATCGTCCGGTACGCGATCGACCTGCGGTCGATGTCGCAGGGCACCGGCACGTTCAGCCGGACGTTCCTGCGCTACGAACCGCTCCCGTCGCACCTGGCCGAGAAGGTCGCCGAGTCCGGCGACGGCTGACCGCCCGGGCATCGGATGGGGCGGGCGGGGCGGCCCGGACGAGCCGGGCC
>JBOHBY010000311.1:0-2565 GCA_050698635.1 Spirillospora sp. | reverse complement strand
ATCGAGCGCGACCTGCACGACGGCGCACAGGCCCGGCTCGTCGCGATGGGCATGAGCCTCGGCGCGATCGAGCACCTGCTCGACAAGGACCCGGAGAAGGCCAGGATCCTGCTGGCGGAGGCGCGCGCGTCGTCGGCGAAGGCGCTGCACGAGCTGCGCGACCTCGTCCGCGGGATCCACCCGCCGGTGCTCGCCGACCGCGGCATCGGCGACGCGATCAAGGCCCTGGCGCTCGACCACCCGCTGCGCGTCGAGGTGAACGCCGACCTGCCGGCGCGGCCGGAGCCGCCGGTCGAGTCGGCCGCCTACTTCGCGGTGTCGGAGATCCTCACGAACGCGGCCAAGCACTCCGGCGCGTCCCGCGTCTGGATCGACGTACGGTATGAGCAGGGGATGCTGCGGATCAGCATCACCGACGACGGCCAGGGCGGCGCCACGCTGGACGGCGGGACCGGCCTGCGCGGGCTCGAACGGCGGATCGGTACATTCGACGGCGTCCTCGCCCTAAGCTCCCCTGTGGGCGGCCCGACGATCGTGACCATGGAGCTGCCGTGCGCGCTGTCATCGCCGAAGACCTCGCCCTCCTGAGAGAAGGGCTGGTCAGCCTCCTTGAGACGCATGACTTCGAGATCGCTGCCGCGGTCGACAACGGCCCGTCGCTCCTGAAGGCACTCCTCGACCACCGCCCGGACGTGGCGGTGGTCGACGTGCGTCTGCCGCCGTCCTTCACCGACGAGGGGTTGCAGGCGGCACTGGAGGCGCGCCGGCAGGTCCCCGGCATGCCCATCCTGGTCCTGTCGCAGTACGTGGAGCAGCTGTACGCGCGGGAGCTGCTCGCGGACGGCAGCGGCGGTATCGGCTACCTGCTGAAAGACCGCGTTTTCGATGCCGCGCAGTTCGTGGACGCGGTCCGCCGGGTCGCGGGCGGCGGCACCGCGATGGACCCCGAGGTCATCTCCCGCCTCGTCGCCAGCAACACCCGCGACACGCCACTGAGCCGTCTCACGCCGCGCGAGACCGAGGTCCTGGAGCTGATGGCACAGGGACGCTCCAACGCCGCGATCGCGGAACGGCTCGTCGTCACCGAGCGGGCGGTGACCAAGCACACCGCGAACATCTTCACCAAGCTCGACCTGGCCGTGACCGGCGACGACAACCGGCGCGTCCTCGCCGTCCTGGCCTATCTGAACCGCTGACGGCTATCTTGCTCCCGGCAAAGGAGACTCGATGACCGCAGCGAAGCGAGGATCTTTGAGGCTCCCCCTCGGGGGTCTGGGGGTCGCCCCCCAGAAAGGTACAGCGCGATGAAGGTGATTCTGGTTCTGCTCTGCCTGGCGATCGCAGGTCGTGAGCTGTATCTGGCGTTCGAGCGCAGGCGGACACCGGGCGCGCCCGAGATCGCCGACATCCGCACCCAGCTCCGCGCGCTGAAGGGGACGCGGGACGAGCTGGAGAACGTCCGCACGTCCCAGCGCGAGCAGCTCGACCGGCTGACCCGCGAGCAGGACCGCGACCGGGAGGCCCTCGGCGAGGCCGACGCGCGGATCCGGTCGCTGATCGCGCAGATCAACGACCGGATGGTGCCGGACATCAACGAGAAGCTGCACCGCCAGCGCGAGGCCGCCGACCTGCAACGCGAGGCCATGAACGGGATGGCCGGCGAGCTGGCCGGGCTCCGCGCGCACCTCGCGCACCGGCTCGACGACGCCGTCGCCGCGTCCCTGGGCGCCGACCCCGTGGACGTCGTCGGCGGCTCCCTGCGCGTCTCACCGTCCACGGCGCGGGCCTCGCTGACCGGGCAGTACGAGCGGTTCGCCGGACAGCACGGGCTGCGTGTCGAGCTGGCCGACCGGGACCGCTACTACCTGTCGGGCCGCAGCCCGCGCGGTCTCGAAAGCGACTTCATCGAGCTCGTCCGCTCCCTGCCCGCCGACGGCGACGGCACGACGGCCGAGGCCCTGGACCTGGCGGCCCTTCTCGGCGAAGCCGACGAGGGCACGGTGCGGATCGGGCCGCTGCTCGTCGTCCGGGCGTCCGGGTCACTGATCTGCGGGGTGTTGCCGCTGGCCGAGCTGCTCCGCCCCGAGACCGCCGACCTGGTCGACGACCCGCAAGCCGCCGCGCACCGCCTGCGCCAACTCCCCGGGACGCGTTTCCGCGTGCTCAGCGGCGGCGGCCCGGAGCCGTCCAGGTGAAACCGGGAGGGCGGCGTTCGAGGAACGCGGCGACGCCCTCCTCCACCTCGCCGCTCGCGGCCATCTCGTCCAGCCACCGCTTCGCCTTCTGATCGACCGGGCCGGACTGGACGATCGCGTCCACGATGTCCTTGGTCGCCCGCTGCGTGAGCAACGACCGCGACGCCAGCGTGGCCGCGAACTCGGCGACCCGCTCGCGCAGGCCGTCCGCTGGGACGACCTCGTCCAGCAGCCCGATGCGGAGAGCGTGCTCGGCGCCGATCAGGTCCGCCGAATAGAGCAGATATTTCGCGGCGGACGGCCCCACCAGCCCGACGAGCCGGGCCGTCGCCGCGGTCGGGTAGACGATGCCGAGCTTGGCCGGGGTGAT
>JBOHBY010000310.1:0-5840 GCA_050698635.1 Spirillospora sp. | reverse complement strand
GTGCCGCTCCGCCCGTCGAGCGCGAGGCCACGAGCTCGTCCGGCGAGGGTCATGCTGATCCGCGCCCCGCGACGCCGGCCCGAGAGACCCCGCGGAGTCCGGGCCTTCCGCCGGCCGCCGGGGCGAGGCGGCGGGTAGGTCTGGGAGCGCCGATCCAGCGTTCGGCGGCGGAGCCCGCACCGGTCCCCGTCTCACCTCCGAGGCCGTCGGAACCGGCCATCAGGCCCGTCCCGCCTTCGCCAGACCGTCCCGCTTCGGGCGCCACCTCGCCCTCAAGTGTCGGCCCGTCCGGGCCTCCGCCAGGTGGGTCGGGCTCGGGTGCTGGTCCGGCCGTGCCTCCGGTACGTGCTTTGGGTTCGGGCGCCGCCTCGCCTGCGGCACCATCAAGTGCCCCGGGTTCGGGTGCTGCTGCCCGGCCCGCGTCCGTGGCACGCGCCTCGTCTTCAAGCGCTGGCCCGGCCGGGGCTCCGCCGCGCAGCCCGGGTTCGGGTGCCGGTCCGGCCGTGACTCCGGTACGCGGGTTGTCGACTTCGGGGGCTTCGCCGTTTCCGTCTTCGCCCTCGCGCGTCGCCGACTTGGCTGAGGGGGCGGTGGGGCCGGGCGGGCCGGTCGTGCAGCGGCGTGTGCGGGGAGGCGGTCGGCGGAGTTCGGGCGCGGCGTTGTCCCCTGTTTCCTTGCGGCGGGCCGAGGGTGCTGGTGCGCCTCGGTCGGCCGCCCCTGTTCGTCCATCGGTTCAGCGTGCTGCGGCTGCCCCAACTTTTGCCGCCCCGCCTGTCCCGGTGGGCTGGGCGCCCCGAGATCATCCGGCCCCGGGGCCGCCCGACCGGAGCCCGGTGGTCTCCCCGATCACCGCCCTCGAGAAGGAGGCCGCCGGGCTCACCTCGGCATTGCCGGTGCAGCGGCGGATGCCGGTGCAGGAGCGGTCGCGGGAACCGGTGCGGCTCCCTGACCCACCGGATCCGCCGGAGTCGGCGGAGCCGCGGCGGCGGACGGGGCCGGTCGCCGCGCCCGCGGAAGCCGGTCCGGTACAGCGCCGGGACGAGCAGCGGCCGCAGACGCGGCGGTCTGAGACGCGGCGGACGGGGGGACGGCGGGTGGAGGACGTGGACGTCGACGAGCTCGTTCGGCATCTGATCGGGCCGCTTACCCGGTTGTTGCGGGCGGAACTGCGAATGGACCGAGAGCGGATCGGGCGCCTGCGCGACCCGCGGAACTACTGAAACGGAGGGCACGATGCCAAGAGAGGATCCCGGTACGACGGTCTGCTTCCGGCTCACCATCGACGGGCAGAGCCTGGGAGATTTCAACGGATGTGAAGGCCTCTCCGCCCAGGTGGACATCGAGCAGCGGGAAGAGGGCGGCAACAACGGGCACGTGTGGCAGTTGCCCTCCCGGGTGAGGCACTCCAATGTCCGGCTGACGAGGCCGCTCACCAAGGAGACGGTCAAGGTGACGGCCTGGATCTCGTCGATCTCGACGGGGATCAAGCGGCCGACGGCGGAGATCGAGGCGTTGCGGCTGGACGGGTCGGTGGTGGCGCGGTGGAAGCTGCTTGAGGTGGTGCCGGTGAGCTGGACGGGCCCGTCCCTGAACCCCGACAGCCCGTCGGTGGCGACCGAGGTACTGGAGATCGCGCACCACGGGTTCATGGGCTGATGCAGGGCAAGGCGAGCCACGTCCGGGCGAAGCTCAGCATCCACAATCCGCCGGCGGGGAAGGGGACGCGGCCGGGCGCGAAGATGAAGGAGATCAAGTTCCAGTTCAACCCGGCGCAGATGGAGCTGACGAAGTCGGCGAACTGGCGGTCCAGCCCGGCGGTCGCGACGCGGGCCGGGGCGGAGGTGGAGTTTCTCGGCAGCGAGCAGCAGAGCCTCGATGTGGAGATCTTCCTCGACTCCTCGGACCGGCCGCGGCGGACGAAGGTGCGCGACCAGGTGGACACGCTGTTCGCGTGCCTGCGGGCGGCGCCGTCCAGCCTGCCGAACCGGGCGTCGCCGCCGTGGGTGATCTTCGAGTGGGGGCAGTTCACGACGGTGCGGTTCATCGCGTACGTGCGGCAGGTGAGCGCGTCCTACACGCTGTTCAGTTCCAGCGGGGTGCCGATCCGCGCGACGTGCCGGGTCTCGCTGGAGGAGATCCCGCAGGACACGCCCAAGCAGAACCCGACGTCGGGGGCGCTGACGGCGCGCAGCGTCCACCGGCTGGTGGCGGGTGACACGTTGCAGTCGCTGGCGTGGCGGGAGTACGGCGACGCGACGGCGTGGCGGGTGATCGCCGAGGCGAACGAGGTCGATGACCCGTTGCGGCTGGCGCCGGGACGCGAGCTGCTGCTGCCCGCCGCCGACGAGCTTCGCGACTGACGAGCTTCGGGACCAGAGGGGGAGCCTTGCCGGGGAACAACTACACCAACGAGATCCAGGTGACCATCAAGGGACGCAGGCTGACGCCCGAGATGGAGGCGAAGCTCGTCGAGGCCTGGGTGGACACCAGTGTGAACCTGCCCGCGGCGTTCCAGTTGACCTTCCGGGACCCCAGGCAGGTCCTGCTGAAGGACCTCGGGGCGGAGCTCGGCGCCGAGGTGGAGCTGAGCGCGCTGGTCGTCGGCAAGGGCGCGGGGACGCCGCTGTTCACGGGGGAGGTCACCGCGCTGGAGGCCGACTTCGACAGGACGGGCAAGTACACGATCGTGCGCGGCTACGACCCGGGGCACAGGCTGGTGCGCAACCGGCGGGTCAAGGGATTCAAGGACATGACCGCCTCCGACATCGCCCGGGTCGTGGCGAAGGCGAGCAAGGTGACGGTCGGCACGATCGATCGGACGCGGGTGAAGTACGACATGATCACCCAGGCGAACATCTCCGACTGGGACTTCCTGAGCGGCCTCGCCCAGGAGAACGGCGTTGAGCTCTTCTTCGACCCGAAGGGCAAGTTTCAGTTCGTCAATCCGAAGGCCGCGTCGCGTGCGCCCGGCAAGCGGGCTACGCCCGAGTCCAGCTCGTTCGTCCTGCGGTTCGGGGACAACCTGCTGCGCCTGCGGACCGGGGTCACCGCGTCCGACCAGGTGAGCACGGTGCAGGTGCGGGGCTGGGACCCCAAGACCCAGCGGGACATCGCCGAGGAGGCGCCGGCGGTCAAGAGCTCGGAGCTGTCCATCGGGGCGACCGGCGCGGCCGTGACCAAGGCGTTCGGGAAGGCCGAGCAGGTCGAGACCCAGGTCCCCTACGAGACCCGGGCGCTGGCGAAGGAGGCCGCGAAGTCGCTGGCCGCGGACGTCGGGTCCGCGCTCGCCGAGCTGGAGGCGGAGGTGCGCGGCGACCCGAAGCTGCTTCCGGGGGTCCCGGTCGCGGTGAACGGCGTCGGCAGCCCGTTCGAGGGCAAGTACACCGTCACCTCGGCCCGGCACATGTTCATGACCGGGGAGCAGTACGTGACACGGCTGACGGTGTCCGGACGGGACGACCGGTCGTTGTTCGGGCTGGCGTCCGGGGGGTCGGCGACGTCCGCGCCGCGGGTGCCCGGGGTGGTGACCGCGGTCGTCACCGAGAACGACAAGGAGGGACGCGTCAAGCTGCGCTTCCCCTGGCTGGACAAGACCTATGTCAGCGACTGGGCGCGCGTCATGCAGTTCGGCGGGAAGGGCGGCGGCGGTGTCCTCATGCCCCAGGTGAAGGACGAGGTGCTGGTCGCGTTCGACCGGGGCCTCCTCGATCACCCGTACGTCATCGGCGGGCTCTACAACGGCGTCCACCGGCTGCCGACGTACCAGAAGCTGGCGTTGACGGGGTCGCTGGGGAAGGTCAACTGGCAGAGCGTGGCCTCACGCAAGGGCAACCGGATCGAGCTGCTGGACGCCCCCGGCCAGCAGGGCGTCACGATCTCCAGCGGCAACGACCGGCTGAGCATCAAGCTGGAGCAGGCCAAGAGAGAGCTCTCCGTGACGAGCGCCGGCGGCGTCAAGATCTCCGGCGTCAACGACCGGCTGAACATCGAGATGGACAAGGCCAGGTCCCGGCTGTCGGTGTCGAGCGCCGGCGACGTCAAGATCTCCGGCGTCCGGGCGGTGAACGTCACCGGAGCGGTCGTGACGGTCAGCGCCGCGTCGCGGATCGACCTCAGGGCGCCGACCATCGGGATCACCGGAATGGTCCAGCTCCAGGGCAATCTCAACGTCAACGGGCTGATCACGCAGAACTTCAAGCCGGTCATGGTCATTCCTTGAGCGAGCGGCAGAGCGAGCGGCAGAGCGAGGGGCAGCGATGGGGGAGCAGTTCGTCGGTGCGGGCTGGGGGTTCCCGATGCGGGTCAGCGCGTCGGGCGGGATCGTGCTGGTCACCGGGGAGCAGGAGATCGAGGAGGCGATACGGCTGGTGCTGGCCACGGCGCCGGGCGAGCGTCCGACCCGTCCCGAGTTCGGCTGCGCGATCCACGACATGGTGTTCGCGCCCGTCAACGAGGAGACCGCGGGACGCGTCGCCTACGAGGTGCGCGGCAGCCTGGACCGCTGGGAGCCGCGCATCGACGTCTCCGACGTGCGGGTGAGCGTGGCGCCGGACGACGGGGCGGTGCTGTTCATCGACATCCGGTACGAGGTCCGCGGCACCAACAACCCGCGCAACCTCGTCTTCCCGTTCTACGTGATCCCGTCGCACGACGACCCGCCGCCCGAGAGTGAGAGCTGATGCCGCTCACCGCGCCCAACCTCGACGACCGGCGCTTCCAGCAGTTCGTCGACGACGCCAAGCGCTACATCCAGCAGCGCTGCCCGGAATGGACCGACCACAACGTGTCCGACCCGGGCGTGACGCTGATCGAGGCCGTCGCGCACATGGTCGACCAGCTCGTGTACCGGCTGAACCGGGTGCCGGAGAAGAACCATGTGGCGTTCCTGGAACTGCTCGGCATCTCGCTGCTGCCGCCCTCCGCCGCCCGCACGGACGTGACGTTCTGGCTGTCGGCGCCGCAGGACGACGACGTCGTCCTGCCCACCGGGGTGGAGGTCGCGACGCTGCGCACCGAGCACGAGGACGCCGTCGTGTTCGCCACCGACCGTGAGCTGCGGATCGTGCCGTCCGAGCTGGCCGCGGTCGCCGTGCAGCCCGCGGGCGGGACGATCGCCGACCACACCGCCGACGTCCGCGGCGAGGAGGACTTCGCGTGCTTCTCCGCCGCGCCCCGTCCGGGGGACGTGCTGGCGTTCGGGCTGTCGGCGGCGGTCCCGTCCTGCACGGTGATGATCACGCTGGGCAGCCGGGTCGACGGCGTCGGCGTCGACCCGCGGCAGCCGCCGCTGCGCTGGGAGGCGTGGACGGGCGAGGGCTGGCGCGAGTGCGAGGTCGCCTCCGACGGCACCGGCGGCCTGAACCGGGCCGGGGAGGTCGTCCTGCACGTGCCGGACGGGCACGTCATGTCGCGGCTGGGCGTCCAGGAGGCCGGGTGGCTGCGTTGCCGGGTGACCGAGCCGCTGTCCGGGCAGCCGTTCTACTCGGTGTCGCCGACGATCCGTTCCGCGGAGGCGGCGACGGTCGGCGGCACGGCCGGCGCGGTGCACGCCGAGACGATCCTGGACGAGACGATCGGCGAGGCGGCGGGCGTCCCGGGGGAGCGGTTCCGGACCGAGCACGCGCCCGTCGTGACCGGCGATCCTTCGCTCGTCCTGGAGATCTCCGACGGCGGTGGCTGGCGGGAGTGGAAGGCGGTCGAGCACTTCTCCGCGTCCGGGCCCGCCGACCGCCATTTCCGGCTCGACGCGGCGACGGGTGAGATCTCGTTCGGTCCGGCGGTCCGCACCCCGGACGGCGGGTTCCGGCAGTACGGCGCCGTCCCGGACAAGGGCGCCGTGC
>JBOHBY010000309.1:0-3826 GCA_050698635.1 Spirillospora sp. | reverse complement strand
GCGGCGCGCTGACCGAGGCGCTCGACTGGCGCTGGTGCCTGTACGTGTCGATCGCCTTCGCGCTCCCGGCCGCCGTCGCCGGCACGCGCCTCCTGCACCATGTTCCCGCCCCCGCCCGGCCGCGGCTCGACGTTCCCGGCACCCTGACCGCGTCGTCGGGGCTGTTCGCGCTCGTGTTCGGCCTGGCGCGCGCGGAGTCGGACGGCTGGGGCGATCCCGTCACCGTCGGGTTCCTGATCGCCAGCGCGGTCTTGCTGACCGCGTTCGTCGTCCTGCAGCGACGCGTCGCGCACCCGCTGCTGCCGCTGCGCGTGGTCGCCGACCGCGACCGCGGCGCCTCGTTCCTGGCTGTCGGGACGGCGAGCGCGGGCATCTTCGGCATCTTCCTGTTCCTGACGTTCTACCTGCAACAGAGCAAGGGAATGACGCCGCTCGAGACCGGGCTCGCGTTCCTGCCGCTGAGCTTCTCGATCGCGCCCACCGTAGGGATCGTGAGCACGCGCGTGCTGCCCCGCACCGGCCCGCGCCCGCTCGTCCCGGCCGGGATGCTCACGGCCGCCCTGGGCATGGTGCTGCTGACGCGCATCGGCGTCGACACGGGATACGCCACGCACGTCCTCCCGTCGCTGATCCTGATCGGCATCGGTTTCGGGCTGACCCTGGCGCCGTCTTTCGCGACGGCCACCTTTGGGGTACCCGTACGGGACAGCGGCGTTGCCTCGGCGATGCTCAACACCTCGCAGCAGGTCGGCGGCTCGATCGGGACCGCCCTGTTGAGCACGTTGGCCGTCTCCGCGGCGACCGACTTCGTCACGGATCGCGGCCCCGGGCCCGACGTGCTGCGCCAAGCCGCCGTCGAGGGATACACCACCGCCTTCTGGTGGGCGGCGGGCATCTTCGCCATAGGCGCACTGGTCTGCGGCAGCCTCCTGCGCCCCGGCGCACGGCCCGAGCTCGCCCACGGCGCCGAGCCCGCGGCCGCCCACACGTAACGCCCGGAGCCGGACTCTTGACATCCGGTGTGCCCGGGAGGAGGGTTGGCAGCGAGGAGGAGGCTGAGATGCCACGTCCTGCGCGCGCGCCTCCACGTAACGCCGCTACTCCCAAGAGATTCGTCCGGCCGCGAGCGTACTGACGCCGCGGAGGTCAATTCGGAGGAGGCGTAGGGATATGAAGCGATCAGGAATCGCATCTATGGCGGTGGCAGTCGTGGCCGTCCTTGCGGTCGCTGCATCGACGTCCGCCGGCCCGTCCAGAAGCGTCGGGAAACTCGCGGGCAAGGTCGGCACCGGAGCCGGCGCGAGCCAGCTTCAGCGAGCCGCACCGCTCGAGCGCGACGCCGCCAGGAGCGGCGATCGCACGCGGCCCATCGCACGCAACTTCAAGGTCCTGGGCCATCACGACCTCGGCGCCGAGGACGAGAACGGCGACGTGTGGGCCCACGGCGACTTCGCGTACGTCGGAACCTGGGCCGATCCATGCAACGGCCGCGGCGTGAAGATCGTCGACGTCTCGGATCTACGCGACCCTCAGTTCGTCGGCACGCTTGGTGCGCGCAGTGGCACGAGTGCGGAGGACATGGTGGTCCGCCGGGTCGCGACGGGGTCCTTCACCGGCGACCTCCTGGCGGTCGGAATCCAGTCGTGCAGCGCGGAGGCGCCGCCGCCGGACGAGGAGTTCGGCGCCGAGTTCTGGGACGTCAGCGATCCGACGGCACCGGAGAAGCTCAGCGAGATCGGCGTGGCGCGCGGTGGTGGCGGCGTCCACGAGCTCGACCTGTTCCAGCGCGGTGACCGCGTCTACGCGCTGCTCGCGACGCCGTTCACCGAGTGGTTCGATCCCGTGCCGACCGGCGACTTCCAGATCCTGGATGTCACCAATCCGCGCATGCCGGTGCACGTCGCGGCCTGGGGCGCGGGCGCGCACAACCTCTCGCCGGGTCCCTTCTTCGGGCAGGGCAGCTTTGGTGCGCGGTTCGCGCACAGCGCGAGGGCCAGCATCGATGGGACCAAGGCCTACATCTCGTACTGGGATCTGGGCGTCCTGACGTTCGACATCACGGACATCGCGAACCCGGTTCTCCTCTCGCGGACCCGCTTCCCCGCGGACGCCGACGGTGACGCGCATTCGGTGTCCGAGTACCAGAGCTTCCTGCTTACGAACGACGAGGACTTCGACCCGCGTTCGCCGGCGCGCATCCGCTACGCGGAGAGCGGGAAGGGCATCGCGAACGAGTCGCCTGCGGCCGCCGCGCTGTGGCTGCAGCCGGGGCACCAGCTGACGGCGGAGGTGGTGCGCGCGAGCAACCAGGGCTGCGACCCGGGTGACTATCCGGCCGACGCGGCCGGCAAGATCGTCGTCGTCGCGACGCCGTTCCCCGACTTCGACTCGCCGCCGGGGCCGCCCGCGCTCTGCTCGCAGGCCCAGCAGCAGGAGTCGGCTGCCGCGGCGGGAGCGGCGGCGATCGTGCACGACTTCATTGCGTTCGCGACCAGTCCGCAGTTCTTCGGTGAGATAGCCGAGGTCGACGTCCCGGTCCTCTATACCGACCACGCGACCGCGTGGGGGATCGTGACCGCGGGCGAGGCGACGCTCAGGGCCAAGCGTCCCTCGTGGGGCTTCCTGCGCGTGTTCGACAAGGAGACGGGGCGGCAGGTGGCGAGCTTCGACGACGCGCCGAACGTGCACGCGCTCCCGGCGCCCGACGGTGACTGGACGGTCCACAACAACGAGATCGCCGGCGAGCGCTCGTATGCGTCCTGGTACTCCAACGGCGTCATCGCGCTCGACCTCCGACCGCTCGGCCGCAGGAGGCCGGGCGATCCGGTGAGCGTGGGCCAGTTCGTCCCTCCCGGCGCTCCCTCCCGCTCCGAGTTCGTTCGCAGCGGTGTCGCGGAGGTCTGGGGCGTCGCCGTGGCCGAGCGCGAACATGGCACTGTCCTGTTCCTGAGCGACATGAACAGCGGTCTCTGGATCGTCAAGCCGACCGGCCGCGCGGCGCCGTAGCCGCCATCTGGTCCGAGCCCCCGTCCGCGCTCCACTGGGCGGCCGGGGGCTCGGACTCCCCTCGTCCTACCGCAGAGCAGGTGCATTCGGTACGATCGCCGCGGGTGCATTGATGATTGCCGCCACGGAACACGCCACGTCGCGCCGCCAGGGCTGAGCCCCGGCCGCCGCGCGACCCGTCTTCCGTCTTCCAAGCGCACTCCTCCTGGAGGTCACCCCTTGTCGCGCGATCAGCGCACCCGTGTCCGGCGCGGAGGTCCGGACGCATTCCGATGTCGCAACTGCGGGCTCGACGTGTCGAGGGACGCCCCGGGCACCGCGCACCGCAACCACTGCCCGACTTGCCTCTGGAGCCGGCACGTCGACGACTTCCCGGGCGACCGGGCCGCCGACTGCGGCTCCTCGATGGAGCCGGTGGCAGTCTGCGTTCGCGGTGACGGCGAGTGGATGCTCGTCCACCGCTGCACCGGCTGTCGCACCGTGCACCTCAACCGCATCGCAGGCGACGACAACCCACTGATGCTGATGCGACTGGCGGTGCGGCCACTCGCACAGCCTCCGTTTCCGCTGGAGTGGCTCGGCCGGCTGTGAGCCGGCGTCGCCGGGCCGTGTCATCGTAACCGCGTGAGGTCGAGGGTCAGGGTGGTCGGGCGGCGGGTGGTGGTCGTCGTCCTCGTGGTCTTGCAGCTCGGACTCGTGGCACGGGGGTATTGGTCCGACCACAAGCAGTTCGCGTTCCAGATGTTCCCCGAGTCGAGCACCTGGCGCGCCGACGTGGTCCGGGTCACCGCCGACGGTCGACGCGTCCCGATCGAACGTC